>JALOMZ010000185.1 GCA_025455205.1 Chitinophagaceae bacterium
AGTGAGGAGGCCCTGCTGCCCAGGGTATTGTGCGAAGATGAAGCGGGCGCTTTTGCGGTAACGGAGCACCTCATTCTGGCCGGATGCAAAAGGATAGCCCTGCTGCTGGGTCCGCCCACCCTCTCCATTTCGCGGAAGCGTTACCAGGGCTACCTGGCGGCGCTGCACAAATACCATATCTGCCCGGATACCGAGCTTGTGACGCATGTTGACTTCTCCACCGAAGCCGTGGCCCGGGCACTGGAGCAGTGGCTGGAACTGGACAGCCCCATTGATGGTATCTTCTCCATTGCTGATAAATGCGGGGTGGAACTGATACAGATGCTCAAGGCGCGGAACATTCGGGTGCCGGAAACCATTTGTGTGGCCGGCTTTGGGAATGAGTACACCGGGGAAATTGTGGAACCGCAGCTCACCACTTTTGATGTGGGCACCACGCGCATTGGGGAAGTGGCTGCACGGATGATCATTGAACGCATCATGGAGCCTGACCGGGAACCAGAGGACGTGATGATCAAAGGCCAATTGCTGGTAAGGGGATCAACGCGCAGGCCAACGGTTTAACCCTGCATTGCCTCGCATGCATATGGGATACTAAAACGCATGCATAAATCATTTTTAACCACCAGGGAGCTGAGAAGGCACGAAGGGCACCTGGAAAAATACAGGAGAATCGGGCATAGTGGCCTTTGTGCCTCCCTGGTGACTTCGTGGGTTATTATTCTTTTGCACTTTTGAGATATGCCTACATGTAAAACGCCCCGGAATATCCGGGGCGTTGCTGTATGGTACCATTTTCCCTTGCGGGTGTTGATCAATGGTGGTGGTGATGCTGCTTGGCAGTGAACTCTTCCACGCTTACCAGTTCATCCTGGAAGCTGGTCACCTGGCTTTCGGCCCATGCGAAGAGCTTGTCGGTCATCAGCTGGTTGTACATCTGGTCGATGTACTTGCGGTCCTGCATCATGCGGTCTACATAGCTGTCGAGCCAGGCGGTGCTTTCGTCCAGGGTGGTTACGCCCATATAACCCATCATCTGGCGCTTGGCGAAGTCGCGCAGTTCTTCGGCCTGCACGCTCAGCTGGTTTTCCAGCATCAGCTTGTCGCTGATCATGCTCCACTTCAGGGAGTTGATGAAGCTGGGGAATTCCTGCTCCACTTCTTCGGCGGTCTTGGGTTTTTCGCCGCCCTGCTGCAGCCAGCGCTTCAGGAATTCTGTGGGGAATTCCATCTGGGTATGGTCAATCAGGTAGTGGTAGATCTCGTCCTGCACCTGGCTGCGGGTTTGGTTGGCCCAGTAGCCTTCGATGTCTTCCTTCACGGCCTGGCGGAATTCGGCTTCGGTGGCAATGGCTTTGCCGGGGAAGAGCTGGTTGAAGAATTCCTCGTTCAGTTCGCGGGTTTCCACAAAGCCGATCTTGGTGATGCTGATCCTGAAGGAGCGGCTGCCAGCGTCGGCAGCTTCGTTGAGGCCCAGGTCGCCCACGATCCATTCCTTTTCCTTGGTATCGAAAGCCTCATCGATGGTTACGGTGATGCTGTCGTCTTTTTTGAGGCCCATCAGTTTGGGGCGTACGGCTTCGGCAAAATAGCTCACCAGCAGGCTGTTGTCTTTGCTGATGCCGCCTTCCACGGGGTTGCCGCTGGCATCCACTTCGGTGAAGGTTACGTTCAGCACGTGCTGCTCGCTGGCCACGGCCTCGGGCTCGGTCATGTTGCCGTAGCGGGTTTGCAGGCGGCTCACTTCCTCGTTCACCATCTCATCGGTTACGTTCACCTTGCGGCGCTTGATGGTGGCGGCGGGCAGGCTGGCCACGGTGAAGGCGGGGCGCAGGCCGATCTCGAAGCTGAAGTGGTAGTCGGAAGGCAGGTTCATGTCGAGCTGGCGTACGGTCTCGGCATTGTCTTCGGTGGGTAGGGGCTGGGCGAAGATCTCGGGGCGTTCCTTTTCGAGGTAGGCGTTGATCTCCTTCTCCACGGTGCGGAGGATCTCGTCGGTATACACGCTGGCGCCGAACATCTTCTTGATATGGCCCATGGGCACCATGCCGGGGCGGAAGCCCGGAACATTGGCTTTCTTGCTGTAGTTCTTCAGGGCTTTTTCAAAAGCCGGATAGTAGTCTTCCTTGGTGAGTTGAACCGTGATCCTGTCGGTCAGCAGGCCCACGTTTTCCCGGGTAACAGTTGCCATTCTATTATTTGAGGTTTGAAGTTCGAAGTTTACCTGCCGGAGGCAGGTTTGAGGTTCGATGTTTGAGGTTTGAGGTTTGATGTTTGAGGTTTGATGTTTGATGTTTGAGGTTTGATGTTTGAGGTTGGGTGCGGAACGGGGAGGCTGCTGCGCCATATTCCGCCCTTTTCCCGCCTCCGGTGTGGATTTTGGGCTGCAAAGGTAAGGATTACGCGGTTGCAGGCGTATTCTTAACATTTTCGCTTGGGAGTAATAGGCAATAGGGGGAATAGGGAATGGGCAATAGGGAGGTAGGGAATTAGGGAATAGGCAATGGGTGATAGGCAATAGGAGAATAGGCAATAAGTCAATAAGTCGATAAGGCAATAGGGTAATAGGCAGTTAGGAAGCAGGCAATAGAAAATACTGCGGAGAAGGTAGTTGGCCGCGGGTGAACCGGCTTGACCTATGAACCAAAAACCAAAAACCAAAAACAATTGATTGTCAACCTGCCCGACTCCAATAAGCCGTCTTGCAAGAGGAACCTCGAACCTCGAACATCAAACCTCAAACGGCGCTGCTCTTAAAGAACCGGCTCGACCTATGAACCAAAAACAAAAAACCACAAACGAAAAACGAACTGAAGTACGAGGTATGAGATACGAAATACGTAGTAGGATGGGGGAACCACAGCGGCACAGCGACACGGAGGGGCACAGCGCAATGGCTGACGACCCGACCCCGAAAACTCCTGATTTTCAGCCCGCTTGGACTCTATAAGCCAATCTGCATGGAGTACTTCGAACATCAAACATCAAACCTCGAACGGCGCTGCTTTTTGTGAACCAGCAGGACCTATGAACCAAAAACAAAAAACGAAAAACAATTGATTTTCAACCCGCTCAAACCCAATGAGCCGTCTTGCCTGGTGAACCTCGAACTTCAAACTTCAAACCTCAAACTTCAAACGGGCTGAACGAAAAAGCCCGCACCATCATGGCACGGGCTCTTCACAGCAAGCAATCGAGTGGCAAATATATATTATTGCATCACTTTCACGCCGGTGGCTTCCATGGTAATTTCCACCTTGGGCTCGGTGATCTTGGCAATTTCCTCCTTGCTCTTGCCGGCGTCTTCGGCAAAATGCTGCAGTTCCTTCACGGAAGTGGTCTTGCGTACGGCCTTGCCGGACACATACACGGTTTTGCCGTCGATGTCCTTGGGTACAAAGAAGCTATGGTCTTTCATCTTGACCATGATGCCGTCTTTGCTGCCATCGTCGAGGCGCAGCCAGCAGCCTTCGCTTTTGCACACCTGCTTTACGGTGCCGGTTACCACGCCGCTCCATTCGTCTTTGGCGTCCATTTTGGATTTCATCTTGCTCACGGATACGGCTTTCTTGGATTTTACGGCTTCGCCATAATCCTTGCCTTCCTGGGCTGCGGCCCAGAATCCGGCCATGGCAAATGTGGCGGCTAACAACAGTTTTTTCATGGTGCGATACAATTTTGTGGTTTGGTGTTAATGGGGGCTGAACCGCCGGCCGGGCCGGCAGCGGATGAGGCCATCCGCGTTCAGGTGCTCAAAGGTAAGCGGCCGCCCATTTTTGGCCATGGAATTAACGTACAAAGAAAATTAGCAGAAAAAAACTAAAAAAATTAGTGTGAAAAACAAAATTCTGCTATCTTTACTGCCTTAATACTTTTATACCGTCAACGATGTCCAGAACGCAGCAAAACACAGAAACAGAAACCATGAGTACTACGGCAAACGCGGAAAAACTGAAGGCACTGAAGCTTACGATTGACAAGATCGACAAGGATTTTGGCAAGGGCAGTGTCATGATGATGAATGAAAAGGCAGCTACCCAGCTGGAAGTGATCTCCACCGGCTCCATTGGCCTGGATACGGCCCTTGGTATCGGCGGATTGCCTCGTGGCCGTATTGTAGAGATCTATGGTCCTGAATCCAGTGGTAAGACCACCCTGTCTACCCATGTGATTGCGGAAGCCCAGAAGCGGGGCGGCATGTGTGCCATCATCGATGCGGAACATGCATTCGACAGCACCTATGCCCAAAAGCTGGGGGTTGACGTAGATAACCTGCTGATCAGCCAGCCCGATTATGGTGAGCAGGCCCTGGAAATTGCTGATCGCCTCATTCTCTCCGGTGCGCTGGATGTGGTGGTGATCGACTCAGTGGCTGCACTGGTGCCCAAGGGAGAACTGGAAGGTGAGATGGGCGACAGCAAGATGGGTTTGCAGGCCCGCCTCATGAGCCAGGCGCTGCGCAAGCTCACGGCCACCATCAACAAGACCAACACCATTTGCATTTTCATCAACCAACTGCGGGAGAAGATCGGCGTGATGTTCGGCAACCCCGAAACCACCACCGGTGGTAACGCCCTCAAGTTCTATGCATCTGTGCGCCTGGATATTCGCCGCGTGAGCCAGCTCAAGGATGGCGATGAGGCCGTGGGCAACCGCGTACGCGTGAAAGTGGTGAAGAACAAAGTGGCGCCGCCCTTCCGCCAGGCCGAATTCGACATCATCTTCGGCGAAGGCATCAGCAAGTCAGGGGAGATCATCGATATGGGTGTGGAACTGGGTATTCTCCAGAAGAGTGGCAGCTGGTTCAGCTATGAAGGAAACAAGCTGGGCCAGGGCCGCGATGCGGTGAAGGAGCTGGTGAGGGACAATCCCGAGCTGAGCGCCGAAATAGAAGGCAAGATCCGTGCGAAGATCAAGGAAATGCAGGAGTCGGCCTGATGCCGTCCTGCCCAAGAGATTGCGCCGCTGTGCAGTTGCCGCGGATGCAATGCCCGCAAGGGGTTAGTAAATAAGCGCTGCCGCCTCCCGTTCGGGGGGCGGTAT
>JALOMZ010000186.1 GCA_025455205.1 Chitinophagaceae bacterium
CCATTGCCTACATTTGGCGCACACAAGCTGACCTGCCGTGATCGGATTTTTCAAAGAGCGCAATTCCTTCCAGTTTCCGGCCTTCCTGCTGCTGTTCCTGGCCCTAAAAGCCATGTTCATAGGGGCTGCCCCCCCGGCCGGTGGATTCCATGATCCCGGCGGCCTGCTGGTGCCGGCCCTCAACCAGCGGCTGCTGCCATCCCTGGCACCTGGTTTCATTACCGCCCTCAGCCTGTTGTTGCAGGTGGGTGTTGCCCTGTATGCCAATGCCACCCTCAACAACCGGCGCATGTTTGCGCAACGCCATGCCCTGGCGGCCACGTCCTTTATTCTTTTTACCGCCCTTTTTCCGGGCACCAACCTGCAGCTGCCGGTGCTGCTGGTGCTTCCCCTCTTTGTAGCTGCGTTCTCCCAAGTCACCCTGCTGTACAACAGCAGCCAGGTGCGTGGCACCATCGTCAATGCCGGCATGCTGGCCGGCCTGGGCTACCTGCTCTACCACCCCTTTGTTTTTGTGCTGCCCGCCTGCTTCATCGGCTTGTCGTATATGCGCCCCTTCCGGCTGGCCGACTGGCTGCTCATGCTGCTGGGTATGCTCACCCCCTTGTATTTCGTACTGGCGGGTGAATTCATTACCGGACACTGGTTGCCAGCCCGCCACCTGCCCCGGTTTGTGTTGCCTGACGATATTCAGGCACCCAATGCCTACTGGTGGATGGCCATGGCGGCGGCTCTTGTATGGCTAATTGCCGCCATCGGCGCATGGCAGGGGCAGTTGCGCCGCATGGTGATCCAGGGCCGCAAGAACTGGTACACCCTGCTGATGATGGGCCTCTTCTGCCTGCCGGGCATATTCATTCCGGAAGGCAACCACTATGGCATGCTGGCCCTGATGGCCTTTCCCCTGGGCGGCCTGCTGGCCAGCGCCTTCTCCTCCGACCGCAAAGGTGTGGGGCAGCTGGTACTTTTCTGGCTGGTGGTTATCATCATAGCCACCGTATCTTGGGGATGGTTGCAGGGTGCCATGCAGTAATGCGCCGGAAAGCGCGCAGCAAGCCCCGCAGCTACCAACCGTTTCCGTTATCTTTGCGCCTTTCAAAGGCAGTAGAATCCCGACTATGAAATTTGGCGTTGTAGTTTTTCCCGGTTCCAATTGCGACAGAGACATGCACGATGCACTGGCCTACGACCTGGGCCAGGAAGTGATGATGCTGTGGCACAAAGACAAAGACCTCAGTATGTTCACCACCAACGACTGCATTGTGCTGCCGGGTGGCTTCAGCTATGGCGACTACCTGCGCTGCGGCGCCATTGCCCGGTTCAGTCCCATGATGCAGAGCGTAATTGAATTTGCCAACAGAGGCGGGAAGGTACTGGGTGTATGCAACGGGTTCCAGATCCTCTGCGAAGCCGGCCTGCTGCCCGGCGTGCTGCTGCGCAATGCCAACCAGCAGTTCATCTGCCAGAATGTATACCTCAACGGCGCCGGCACCACCGGCCTCAAAATACCCATCGCCCACGGCGAAGGCCGCTATTTTGCCGATGATGCCACCCTGGATGCCCTGGAAGCCAACGGGCAGGTGATCTACCGCTATGCCACGGCAGACGGCTCTGTCAATACCGAAGCCAATCCCAATGGCGCCCTCCGCAATATTGCCGGCATCTGCAATGCAGGCCGCAACGTGTTTGGCATGATGCCCCACCCTGAAAGGGCCTGCTCCACTGCCCTGGGCAATACCGACGGCCGGAAGGTGTTCAGTGAACTTGGTCTGATCTGATTTCTGATTGCGATACCCAATTTACGCGGGAGACCCACAGGCAGATCAGCAGCGCTGGTTGCCGGTGGGCCTCTTTGTTTTGTATAAGAATATCATAATTATCCCCCAAAAACGCCATTTCGTACTTTACACACATACAGAAAGCAGGCAGGGGTTTATTATTGCGCCGTCTAATTTTCGTACCTTATTACATGCATTCCAATACAAAAGGTCCTTTATGAAACATCTCCTTTCCTTTCTGTCCCTTTTGCTGGTGAGCAGCCTCGCCATGGCCCAGATCAAGAACCCGGTGAAATGGGCATTCAGCGCCAAAAAAATAGATGCCACCACCTATGAATTGCACCTTACGGCCAGCATGGACCCCAAATGGCATATCTACACCATTGACCACAAAGGCGATATTGGCGTGCCCACCGCCGTTACCTTCAAGAACAACCCCCTGGGCACCCTAAACGGCAAAGTGAAGGTGAACGGCAAAGCCGTTACGCTCAAAGACCCTTCTACCGGTGAAATGGTTAAGTTCTATGAAAACACGGTAGATTTCGTACAGGTGGTGAAACTGAAAGCGGCCGTCAAAACATCCATATCCGGCACCGTGGAATACATGGCCTGCGATGACAAGCAATGCCTGCCCCCCACCGAAAAGGAATTTACCATTGCCCTCCAGTAAACCGAGGCTTCCAAATCTTCCGGTATGAAACACCTGCTTTCCCTGCTGCTGTTGCTTTCTGCCTTTGCAGCGCAAGCACAGACAAAAGCGCCTGTCAGCTTCAGCACCCAATTTGAAAGGAGCTCAGACACCAGCGGATTCCTGGTAGTGAAGGCTGCCATGGAGAAAGGCTTCCAGCTCTTTTCCGTGAAACGCCGCGGAGCAGATGACCCCTTCATTTCCAGCATCCGGCTCGACAGCGCCGGCAGCGCCCTGCAGCAGGCGTCAGACACCGCCACCGAACTGGGGACACTGCTGGCCGTACCCTCCGGCAGTGGCGACCACTACCGGGCATTTGCCGACAGCGTTACATTCAAAATACCCCTGCACCTGCCTGCAGACTTTGCCGGCAATATCAGCGGCAGCATTACCTGGCTGGGCCTCATTGGCGAGGAATTCCCCAACGGCGAGGAGTCCTTTACCGTGGAAGTGCCGGCACCCGGGGCACCTGCCTCCGGAGAAACAGAATCAGCACCAGCCACAGAACAACCCGAAGAAGAGAAATCGCTCTGGACCATATTCCTGGAAGGTTTCCTGGCCGGCCTGGGCGCCTTCATCATGCCCTGCATCTATGCCATGGTGCCTGTGACGGTGAGCTTCTTCACCAAGCGCAGCAAAACGCGCAAGCAGGGCATCACCAATGCCGCCGTTTATGCCGGCTCCATCATTGGCATCTTTACCCTCATCGGATTTCTGATTACCATCCTGTTTGGCAAGGGAGCCCTCAACGATATGGCCAGCTCAGCCTGGTTCAACGTAGGCGTATTTGTGCTCTTTATGGTCTTTGGCATCTCCTTCCTGGGCGCCTTTGAGATCACGCTGCCTGCCAGTTGGAGCAACAAGATCGACAGCAAGAGCGGCCTCAACAGCTATTCCGGCATCTTCTTCCTGGCCCTTACGCTGGTGATCGTTTCCTTCAGCTGCACCGTACCCTTCATTGGGGCACTTACTGTACTCATTGCCAAGGGCAGCTTCTGGGCCCCCCTGGTGGGATTCTTCGCCTTCTCACTGGCCCTGGCCCTGCCCTTTGCCATATTCACCGTCTTTCCCAGCCTGCTCAACAACATGGCCAAGAGCGGCGGCTGGCTCAATACCATCAAGGTGTCGCTGGGCTTTATTGAACTGGCGCTGGCCCTCAAATTCCTGAGCAGCGCCGACCTGGCCTACCACTGGGGCCTGCTGGACCGCGAGGTATACCTCAGCCTCTGGATCGTGATCTTTGGACTGCTGGGTCTCTACCTGCTGGGCAAGCTGAAGTTTCACCACGACGATGAATTGCCGAAGAACGACTACGGCCAGCCCTACCTCAGCGTGACCCGCCTGTTCTTTGCCATTGCCGCGCTCTCGTTTACCGTGTACATGATTCCCGGCCTCTGGGGCGCGCCGCTCAACGGCATCAGCGCCTGGCTGCCGGAGATGAAAACGCAGGACTTCAAACTCAACGCCGGAACCGGGCAGGCAGCTGCTTATGCAGCCCCGCAAGGACCGCAGCCAAAGAAGTACACCGACCTGCTGGAAAGTGAAATACCCGGTGTGCAATCCTTCTTCGACTATGAAGAAGCACTGGCTGCCGCCAGGGAACTGAAGAAGCCGTTGATGATCGACTTCACAGGCCACAGTTGCGCCAACTGCCGCAAGATGGAGCGCGAAGTGCTCAGCAATCCCGAGGTGATGCAACGGCTGCAGAACGATTTTGTGGTGGTGTCGCTCTACGTTGACGATAAGCACCCGCTGCCGGAGAGCGAATGGAAACAATCGAAACTCGATGGCCGCACCCTCAAGCGCATGGGCGAAATGAACCTCGACTTCGAAGTGGAACTCACCAACAACAATGCCCAGCCTTATTATGTGTTTGTTGACAACAATGGCAAACTGCTGGTGCAGGAAGGCTATGGCTATGACCCGGACATCCAGAAATTCCTGCAACACCTGGACCGTGTGAAAGCCCGCTTTGCAGAAACACAATAACCGTGTGAAAATGAATAACAGAAGGCCCCGGAACATCCGGGGTCTTTCTTTGTAAACCGGTTTATCACCGGCTGTATTGTTTTTTTAAACAAACACACCTAGCTACCTGTCCCAGCGGGACAGAATAGTGGTAGCATACAATGAGCGACGTAACACCAGCGCCCCTTAGGGTCGCAATAAAAATGCCAGACGCGTGTTGATGCCTCGGTGTTTTCTGTTTTGTCCCTACAGGACAAGGGGCATCTGGGCCACGTTTTTTCCTACCGATATTTCGTCCCTAAAGGGACGAGCAGAAGGCATCTTCCTTGACTAATCGTATGCTGCACAATGGGATGACCTTAACGGTCCCGTTAGGGACCAAATGTTGGTAGTCCCGTAGGGTCGCAATATCAAATGCAGCTACCAGGATAATCGATGGGCTTGAATAAATATGCCTCCTGAAAATCCACTTCAAAATCCAACAACAACTTCTGGTATTCTTCAAGAAAGGTAACCTTACGATGGTGCTGCTCCTGATTTAGAATGTAGTTGATCACATCCGGCACCTGTGATTTGGCATACGAGAAGGCT
>JALOMZ010000187.1 GCA_025455205.1 Chitinophagaceae bacterium
CGGTCGAGGAATTTGAAGTCTACCAGGTGCAGGGTGTTTGACTCCTGGATACGGATCCATTGTTTGTGTTTCATGACCCACTCCATGCGCTTGCTGGGGAAGCCCTTGGTGAGGTAAGCAGCCATCATGGGATGCACCATCACCGTAAGGCTCTTGTGCCCGTGGTTGAGCAGGTAATCGAGATTCTTGCGGATCTCGTCTTCCAGCACCAGGGTGCTCGATATTTTGCCGGAGCCGCCGCAGGTGGGGCAGGCCTCATCGGTTTTGATATCTATCTCCGGCTTCATCCGCTGCCGCGTAATCTGCATCAGGCCAAACTTGCTGATGGGCAGAATGCTGTGGCGTGCCCGGTCGGTGCGCATGAAGCCTTCCATGGCCTCATACAATTTCTTCTTGTTATCGGGCAGCTTCATGTCAATGAAGTCTACCACAATAATGCCGCCCAGGTCGCGCAGGCGCAACTGGCGGGCAATTTCCTCGGCTGCTTCCAGGTTGGTCTGCAGGCTGTTCTCTTCCTGGTTGCTGCTGCTGCTTTTGTAACCGCTGTTCACGTCAATCACGTGCAACGCTTCAGTAGCCTCAATGATGAGGTAGGCTCCGCTGGGCAGGCTTACCGTTTTACCGAAAGCAGCTTTCACCTGGCGTGTAACACCAAAACTGTCGAACACGGGAGCTCCGTTCTGGTAGTAGCTTACAATATCTGCCTTGTCGGGGGCAATGCGCAGCAGGTACTGCCGCGTATCGTTGTAAATATTTTTGTCGTTGACAACAATGCGGTTGAAATCGGCATTCAGCAGGTCGCGCAGGATGGAAGTGGTCTTATCCTGCTCGCTCAGAATCTTGGACGGAACGGATGCGCCCTTGAGATTCTGCTGGATCTGCTGCCACTTGGCCACCAGCTGGTTCAGGTCGTCGTGCAGTTCGGCTGTATTCTTCCCTTCGGCGGCTGTACGTACAATAACGCCAAAGTTCCTGGGTTTGATAGACTCTATAATCTTCTGCAGCCGGCGTCTTTCGTCGCTGGTATGGATCTTCTTGGAAACCGCCACAATGTCGTTGAAAGGCGTGAGTACCACAAACCGGCCAGGCAGTGATATCTCGCAACTGAGGCGTGGCCCCTTGGCGGCAATCGGCTCCTTGAGGATCTGCACCAGGATATTGGGCCTGCCGCCCAGCACCTCGGTGATCTTACCTGTTTTCACAATTTCGGGCTCCACCTGAAAGCGGCCGAAATCATATAACTGATCGCTCTTCCACTCATGGCAGATCTGGGTGAGTTTCAGCAGGCTTTTGGCATAGGGACTCAGGTCTGTATAATGCAGGAAAGCATCTTTCTCAAAGCCAACATCTACAAATGCCGCATTCAGTCCCGGCATCAGTTTCTTCACCTTGCCGAGATACAAATCGCCCACCCCAAATGGGTTTTCGGCGTTTTCCTTATGTAGTTCAACGAGTTTTTTATTCTCCAGTAATGCAATTTCCACCCCCTGAGGCGCTGCATTAATAAT
Source organism: Chitinophagaceae bacterium (assembly GCA_025455205.1). Taxonomy (GTDB): domain Bacteria; phylum Bacteroidota; class Bacteroidia; order Chitinophagales; family Chitinophagaceae; genus Phnomibacter. Next base: position 1,509 of record JALOMZ010000187.1, read on the forward strand.
CAGTTCCTTGTTCACAAAACCTTCTCCATTTGTGTAATGACATGATGAGATAGTGGCTTGTACACCACCTGCCCTTTGCTGTTTTGGGGGATAATATGCACGGGGGGATTTGAGGCAGGCAACGGCGAACCATTTATAAACCAGATTACCTGCCAGCATTCACTGGCAGGTAACCGGACAGAAAAAGCAACAATTACTTGTTCTTCTTCTTATGACGATTTTTCCTCAGACGCTTTTTGCGTTTGTGGGTAGCAATCTTATGACGCTTTCTTTTTTTACCGCAAGGCATAGTTTAAAAATTTTTAATTCAATAAAGCTTATTTCTTTTTGCCGGCTTCAGCAGTTTTAAGCTGCTCAATTCTTTTCAGAATTTCGGATTTCATTTCCGGCACATCCACTGTTTTCACTATTTGCTGGTAGCGTGCTATGGCACTGGTATAATTACCGGCCAGTTCGTACGCTTCCGCCAGTTTGAAAAGAACTTCCACGTTACCGGGCTGGGCATCGGCCACTTTTTCAAAGCGGCTGGCTGCCTTGTCGTATTGCCCGGAGGCCATACCGCCCACCCCCAGCATATACTGGGCAAAGAGGTTGGTAGAATCCTTCTCGGCCACTCCCCGCACTTTCAGGATACCTGCCATGGGCCCTTCATCGCTGGTGGCGCCATAAATAATACAACCGCCCAGGCCTACGATGCTGGAATCATTGGCATTGTTGAGGGTGAGTGCCTTTTCAAAAAGCTGTTTGCCCCGGTTGGCGAGCCAAACCTGTTCCTGTGTGTTGTGTGCATAGGGAAGGTACCCTAAAATGGAATGGGCGGCAAAGGTGAGACTTTTTTCGGTATTATCCAATTCAGAGCGGGCTGCAGCATAATAGAAATGCAGCACCGGATTGGGTACGCTGTCTTTCCAGAACGCAGCCAGCTGGTCGTATGCCTTCTTTTGCTGTTCCAGCACATCGCCGCGTTTCACGCTGCCTTCCAGGGATGTGATATACTGCTGCCGGCCGGGGCTGAGGTTGGCGAAGGCTCCCTGCCTCAGCTTGTCGAGGTCAAGCTGGGCTTCCGCAGCGGCAGCCGGCTTTGCGGCACCGTTTCCTTTCTTTGGACCAACGGTTTCCCCAAAAAAATAAAGCCCTGCGGTGACTGCAAGGGCTATGACAATCAATATTTTCTGCGACTTGTTCATGGGCCCGGAACCTCCCGTATTGGCGGGAGTGGGCAAAGGTAACGGGCCAGCCTTATTCCTGCGGGGCTATTTTGCCGCTGGTCTTAGTTTTAACTTCTGCAATAAACTCCTTGGAAGGCTTGAATGCCGGGATGTAGTGCTCCGGGATTTCCACGGCTACATTTCGTTTAATGTTCCGGCCAATTTTTGCAGCCCTTTTCTTCGTAATAAAGCTGCCAAATCCGCGGATATAGATATTTTCACCCTGCGCCAGGCTGTCTTTAACCTCCTTGAACATGGTTTCCAGGGTAACGAGTACGTCCACTTTGGGAATGCCTGTCTTCTCGGCTATCTGGTTAATCAGGTCTGATTTTCGCATAAAAAACGGGGGTTCGGTTGCTTGCTTCTACAAAATAAGTGATGAAAACGTGATTTGCAATGATTCCTTCCGTTTTTTGTAAAGATTTCATTATCAAAGGCAAAGGAAGCATTTGACAGGAGCAGAAAGATGAAGCCCGGTACCCCGAAAAACACCCCCGAAAAAGCCGCGGTCACCACCCGGCCGGCCGGTCCGTCGCGGTTGGCCCGCCAGTTCCAAACCGCGCTTATGGAATGGCACCGCACCGAAAACAACCGGCAGATGCCCTGGAAGGGAGAGAAAGATCCGTACCGCATCTGGCTCAGCGAGATCATTTTGCAGCAAACCCGGGTGGAGCAGGGCTGGGCCTACTACCTCCGGTTCATTGAGCAATTCCCCACCGTGGAAGCCCTGGCTCAGGCCCCGGACAATGAAGTGTTCAAGCTCTGGGAAGGCCTGGGCTACTACAGCCGCTGCCGCAACCTGCTGGCGGCCGCCCGCAGCATTGTATCGCAATGGCAGGGGCAGTTTCCCCGGCAATACCCCGACATCCTGGCCCTCAAAGGAGTGGGACCCTATACCGCCGCTGCCATTGCCAGCTTTGCCTTTTGCCTGCCCCATGCCGTGGTGGACGGTAATGTGGTGCGCATACTCGCCCGCTATTTTGGCATCCGGGAGGCTTTCGATACGAGCGCCGGCAAGAAGCGGTTCATGGAACTGGCCCAGCAGCTGCTGCACCTGCCAGATCCCGGCGCCTACAACCAGGCCATCATGGACTTTGGCGCCACCGTGTGCAAACCGGCCGCTCCGGCCTGCAACCAGTGCCCGCTTCGCAGCGCCTGCGTGGCTGTTCGTGAAAACGCCGTGGACCAATACCCTGCGAAAGAGAAGAAACTGGTGCGGAAAACGCGGTGGTTTTGCTACCTCATCATCTCCGGAAAGCAGGGCACCCTGGTGCGCAGGCGGGAAACAAAAGACATCTGGCAGGGCCTGCACGAATTTGTACTGCTGGAAGACCGGGACGCCTTTGAATGGAGTAACAGCCAGCTGGAGCAGTGGATGCATCAGCACCTGGGCCTAAGGGCAACAGTAGTTTCCCGGTCGGCTCCCGCCTCGCAGCAACTCACCCATCAAACCGTACATGCCCGCTTCATTCAGGCCGGCACCAAAAATGCAGCACCGCCCGAAGGGTACCATTGGGCATCAGACGCCCAGATCAGCACCATGGCATTTCCCCGGATCATCCGCCACTTCCTGCAGCAGGATCAGGAACCCATGCAGACTTCCCTTTTCTGAACCCTGGCGCCCGATTGGCAATCCGTTAAAAACAGCTAATTTTAATAGGAAATCCAACCCTACAGGAAAAATCAATTTCTATGAGAGGCGTCAATAAGGTCGTGCTGATCGGGAATCTGGGCAAAGACCCGGATGTACAATACCTCGAGGGCAATATTGCCGTGGCGAAATTCTCACTGGCCACAACAGAAACGTATAAGGACCGCACCGGCAAGCTGGTGAGCCAAACGGAATGGCATATGGTGGTGCTCTGGCGCGGCCTGGCCGAACTGGCCCAGAAATACCTGCACAAAGGCAGCCTGGTGTATATTGAAGGCCGCCTGAAAACCCGCACCTGGGATGATAAAGAGGGCAATAAGAAGTTTGCCACCGAGATCATTGGCGAAAACATGATTATGCTCGACAAACGCGGCGAAGGGGGCATGGGCCACCATGGACCGGAAGGCTCACAGGAAGGACTGGAAGGCTTCACCAACAGTGATATTCCGCCCGCCGGCGACGGATCTGAGAACCTCCCCTTCTGACAGCCCAACCCATATACTGCATTCTGCGGTTTTGCCTGTTTCTTTGCAGCAAGAGAACAGCCGCGCCAACTTATTGACTCACCAATCTGAAAACACTTGGACAGTATATTGCCGATACACCTGCTTAAGGCCTCCCTCCTTTCCATAACCACTGAAGCCGGCACGGCGCTGG
>JALOMZ010000188.1 GCA_025455205.1 Chitinophagaceae bacterium
CCCTTCATAAAAGAAGGTGGCTTTATGCCAGTTGAACTGGTAGAGACGCCAGGCAATGGCGGCCAGCGAAAAGGATTCGAAGAGGAAAAACAGAACGGTCTTCAGCGCCTGCCGGGTCCAGATCCGTTCATGTGCAAAGACCAGTATAGCCATCAGCAGTCCGGGTACCAGGTAGGCGATCCCCACCAGGTCGTTGTGGGAAAGGATATACACGGCATAACCCAGGGTGAGCAGGGCGCTGATGGCGTGGAGCGTGGATTTGACCAGTGTATTCGGATGCATAATGAAAACCTGATAGGGGCTTGTCCGGCGGCTTGGTGCCGGACTTAGCCATACAATTCAAAATGGACGTCCTTCTTGTCGTATCCGATGGACTGCAGCCTTTGGCGGGCCTCATCGATCATGTTCTTCCAGCCACAGAGGAAGAATTTGGCAGGCTTGAGTCCGGTGCCGCCGCTGGCGTGGTGCTGCATGCGGTTGTGGGCAATGATTTCTTCGTATACCTGGTGAACATAGCCGGTGCGCAGCAGCAGGTGATTGCCCGGATCTTCGCGGCTGTAGGTGGGAATATACCGGAAGCCGATCATGGTCTGCTGCAGCTCACGGAGCTCAGGCCCGTAGAGAGTGTCGTTGAATTTACGGCAGCCAAAGATGAGGTACACATCTTCATGGGCAATGCCCTGCCGGTGCAGGTGCTCCACCATGCTGCGGAAGGGAGCAATGCCGGTGCCCGTGCATATGAGGTAAATATCGGTATCGATGGTCTTGGGCAGCACAAACTTGCCCTGCGGGCCGCGCAGCGGAATTTCCGTACCCACTTCCACATTGCCCCAGATCCAGTTGGTGCCGGCACCTTCCTCATTGAGTACGATTACCAGCTCGAAGCGATTGGTGCCGTCGGGGGCAGAGGCAATACTGTAGCTGCGCCAGCGCTTGTTCTTCTGCTCGTGTATGGGCAGGTCGAGGGTTACAAACTGGCCCGGCTCAAAATCGAACCGCTCCATGGAAGGAACCTCAAAAATGAACCGTTTGGTATTGTAGGTTTCGTCCATGATCTCTACAATCCTGCCTGTAACCCATTCGAGCAATGCCATGCGAAAAAAAATTTTGCGAAAGATACGGGCCTTGGCGGAAAGCACGCCGTTCCCCCATCGAAATTGACGATAACGAAGCCACCCGACCCCCAACCACAAACGAAAAACGACAAACAAAAAACGGATTTCAGGCATTGACAAGCCTTGAACATCAAACCTCAAACTTCAAACATTGCTCATTCCCAGTCATTCTCCGGAATGGATTCCAGAATATTGAGGTAGGAAAAATACCGGTCGGGGGCAATTCGGCCTTCTTCCACCGCATGCTTGATGGCGCATGCCGGCTCATTGATGTGCAGGCAGTTGTTGAACTGGCAATTGTGGATCAGCTCCCGCATTTCCGGGAAGTAGTGGCTCAGTTCTTCCCGGTCAATGTCTACGATGCCGAATTCGCGGATGCCCGGGGTATCTATCACGCGGCCGCCAAAGGGCAGGTCGAACATCTCCGCAAAAGTGGTGGTATGCATACCCTTGCCGCTCCAGCCGCTGATGTCGCCGGTGCGCAGGTTCCATTCAGGCACCAGCGCATTGAGCAGGCTGCTTTTGCCCACGCCGCTGTGGCCGCTGATGAGGGTGGTCTTATTTTCCAGCAGGGCGTGCACTTCCTGCATGCCGGCGCCGGTTTGCACGCTCACGGCCAGTACATGGTACCCGATGCTGCCATAGGTCTCTTTCCATTGTGCAAACTGGGCCTTGTCCTTTTCCTTCCACACATCCATTTTGTTGATGAGCAGTATGGCGGGTACATGGTAGGCTTCGGTGGCTACCAGAAAGCGGTCTATGAATCCGGAGGAAGTGCGCGGGTCGCGCAGGGTGGCTACCAGCAGGGCCTGGTCGAGGTTGCTGGCAACAATATGGTGCTGCTTGCGGTGGCTGGGGCTTTGGCGGCTGATGTAATTATGCCGGTCGGCAATGGTGGTGATGATGCCTGTGTGCTCTGTTTCGCTGTCTATGTCGAATTCCACCTGGTCGCCCACGGCAATGGGATTGGTGCTGGTGATGCCGTCAATCTTGAACACCCCTTTGATGCGGGCCTTCCAGGGTTGCCCGGCCTCATCTTTGAGGTCGTACCAGCTGCCGGTACTGCGGTATACGGTGGCCTTCATGGGGTGCGTTATTGCCACGAAAATAGACAGTTTGTTCCAGTGCGATCCAAGGAAGCCATTAGCTACTGGTGGATCAGGTTGCCCTGTATGCGCAGTCGTTTGCCGGGTTTGACGGTAAGTCGCGAGCCGGGAGCCATGGTAACGGGGATGTCTATGATGCATTCCCCGCCTTCGGCATGGTCTATCACCACTTCCTTGCCATCGGGCACGTTGGAGGGTGGCACAGGTCCCGACCAGTTGGCGGGATTGCTCCAGTTGCCGTTTCCGGTGAAGGTATAGGCCGTGATGGCCTGCACATTGATGGAGTCGGTGGTTACCACGCTCCACTGTCCTTTGGCATCCTTAAACTGAAAGCGAATGGCATATTTGCCCGCTTCCAGGGTGGAGAGGTCGGCCTGTATGGGCGCCACCAGCGGATTGACGGGTGTGCCAAGCGTTACCGTAGTGTTTTGTTCCAGGTTTTCGTTGATCCAATAGCGGTAGGCGGTTATCACATTATCGCCTGTGCTTGCCTTCGGCATTTTGTAGATAGCCTGGCTGGTGGTGCCCGACCAAAAGCCGGCATCGTCCCTAAAGCGGATATTGAACCAATGCAGCCCTTCCGGCAGTGCTGCAGCATCGGCAGCGATGTTCACCTCTGCAACCGCCTGTCCGGTCACGGGGTGCATAACACCTGCTGCCAGGTTGTTGTCAAACCAGTAGTGTGCCTGCACAATACTGTGGCCGGTTACACTCTGCTGCGGCATGCGATAGAAGTGGCTGGTATGGGGCAGACTCCAGAAACCGCCGTCGTCCTGCACCCGCACATGCAAGGTATGGAGGCCGGCAGGCAGGTGCAGGGTGTTTTCCGAAAGGGTGATGGTGGTGACCGGAGATTGCGCTATCAACTGCGTTACATTGTTGCTATACTGATCGTCAAACCAATATTGATAGCCCTTTATATTACGCTGGGTGGGCCCCACGGCCGGCATACGGTAGAAGGGGCTGGAATAGGGCAGGCTCCAGAGCCCATGGTTGTCTTTGAAGCGGATATGGACCTGGTGCAATCCCGGCAACAGAGTCTCGGCATTGAGTTGTGTATTCAATTCCACCACGGCCTGGCTGGCGGTGGCCACGGTGGTATGGGTACTGAGGCCCTGATCGAACCAATACTCGTATGCCACCAGCTGGCCGGCCGAAACAGCAGGCGGAATCTTGTAGAAGAAATGGTCCTGGGTGAGCGAATACCGGGAGCTGTCGTCATAGAGACGGTAATGCAGGCTATGCAGACCGGGTATTAACGCATCGGTGGGGATCTGGGTTTCCAGCGTCAATACCGGGCTGCCGGAAAGGGATTGGCGGACTTTGCCATCAAATGCATTGTTGAACCAGTATTCATAGCCCCTGATCTTGTTTTGTGCCGGCAGCAGCAGGCTGGCCAGCATCAGCCCCGCCAAAATATACAGCGTTCGCATATTGCGGAAGTTAGTGGTTCTGGGCGGCCACCTTGATGGTGGCATTCAGTTTGCCAGAAGCATCGGTGGTGCCCGAAATAGTCTTGCTGATAATGTGCGGGTTGGCGGGCACGCCTCCTTCCTTGTATACAAACAGGCCGCCATAGATACCGCATTGGGTGCCATCTACACCGGGGTAGGTGCCGGGATTTTGGAGATGGTAGTTGTCGTTGTAGCTGAAGGTGAAACCGGATTGGCTGACAAAGATGCCGGATACATTAAAATAATTTCCTGTAGCTGTGTTGCCAGTAAAATCCGGCGATCCGGCAAACACATTCTTGGTGAATGTATTGTGAATGGAATAATTGTTATAGTTCCAGCTTGCATTGGAACTCACGAAAATGTTGTTCTCAAAATTCACGTAGGTGTTACCCGGCGAGTAGAGCACATCGGATTGAGCGAGGAATATATTGTTGCGAAATATTGTGCCATTGCCAAAGCCAGCAATAGGCCCCTGGAAGATATTGTTGGTGAGGAATGCAGTGTTTGCCGTACTGGGTCCGAAGGTTATGCCAATCACAAGGTTTCCATCGTACTGGCCATAGGGGCTGTGGGCCTCCAGATTTCCATCTATCCTGTTCCTTTTAACCTTCACATAAACATTTTCAAGACCGCGGATGTGCAGATGGCCTTTTATGTAAAGGCCTTCAATGAGGAGTGAATCGGCATCGCTGTAATAGCATCCAATGGTACCATTGATGATGGTTTGACCAGTTGCCTGGGTGGAATCGGGGTAATGACCGGCCCCGTATATTTTGATCCCTTTGTCAATATTTATAGGGTTGAATGTGCCACCTGGCAGGTAAATGGTATCACCCTTGGCGGCCGCGTTATAGGCTTCATTGAATGGATCGTTGGAATAGAAGGCTTGCTGCGTGCCATTGGTTCTGTGCAGCAATACGGCTTTCTGGGCTGCCAGGCTGCCGGAAGCCAACAGCAGCAGAAGGAGAAGGCGTTGTTTTTTCATGGCCTGGATTTTTGTATCCCGGGGTGGCCACGACAGGCAGCGGTGTATGGTTGTGCGCAAGGGGGGGAAGGCCACCCGCAGTACACTAAAATTACTCCGGCCAGAGTGGGTATCGCATGAGCAATATCATGGAAAGGGCTGCCGCAATTCCCCATACCCGGACAGTCTGGCGGAGACATTGGCGGAAAGCAGGCTGCAGTTTCTGATCCCTGGCCCCGGTGGTGTCTATTCCTCACCATTTACACCGGGCACATTCGTCAGGCCGCCGAAGAAGAGGGCGTTGAGGAAGATTTTGTTGGTGCCATACCAGGTGCCGCGGAAATTGGGGTTCTCACTGAACAGGATAACACGTCCATTGCCT
>JALOMZ010000189.1 GCA_025455205.1 Chitinophagaceae bacterium
CTTCTTTTTTGCGCCAGTTAAAGTGGGTGATCAGTTGCTCATTGGCGATGCTGGCCGTTTCCCTGATATAATAGGTGGGCAGGTATTCCTCGCACAATTCCACCAGGTGGCTGGTATTGCTGCTGTTGTAGCCGCCCACTACAATGGCCAGATCGGCGGAGGTGTGCAGCATCTCTCGCACGGCTGTCTGGTTGTCGTTGGTGGCATAGCAGAGTGTGTCGCGGGTATCGGCCACCCGCTTGCGGCCCAACGCGTCTGTATCGCTGAAATGCTTTTCTGCCACTTCCCGCAGATAGTCGGCAATAGCCTGGGTATCGGTTGCCAGTTGGGTGGTCTGGTTGATCACCCCAAAAAACTGCAGATCGCGGGTGATGTCAAACCCCTCGCTGTATCGGCCCTTGAAGGCCTCGTAAAAGAGGGCAGGCTCCTTTTGACCGGTGAGGTATTGGGCCAGCTCCATGGCATCGGCCATATCGTTTACAATTACGGCCGGTGAATGGCTGGAAACACGGCTGAAGGTGGCCCGCGTTTCTTCGTGCTGCGGCTTGCCATGTATCACCAGCGAATAGCCCTTGTCGCCCAGCTGTTCCCCGCGGTTCCAAACTTTTTCAACAAAGGGGCAGGTGGTATTATACTTGTGCGGGGAAATACCCAGGGCATTCAGTTTTTCCTCAATGGCCAGGGTAGTGCCGAAAGCGGGAATGATGACCACATCCTCGGGCGTCAGCTGGTCGAAGGGGATGAGGGTTTTGCCGTAGGAATCCTGCAGGAATTGTACCCCATGTTGCTGCAGGTTGGCATTCACCTGGGGGTTGTGGATCATTTCACTCAGCAGGAAAATGCGCTTACCGGGGTTTTCCTCTACGCATCGGTAGGCAATTTCAATAGCATTCTCCACCCCATAGCAGAACCCGAAATGCCGGGCCAGGTAGATCTGAACGGGCCCGAAGTCGAGCAGCGTGGGGGTGAAGTCTTTCTTAAGTTTATCGTTTGCCTTGCGCCGGGCCTTGATGGCCGAAATCAACGGGCTGCGGTAAAAGGCCGGAACATTGAATTGCTTCATGGTGCAAAAATAGACGGGGGAGCCGAAGCTTCCTTTCTTTTTAGCAACAAGCCAACATCCGGAAAGTTTGTCGTCATATGAGCATACCAAGCTATATTTAGTCAACCTCATCAAAATTAACTGCTTATGAATCGGTTGCTGTTGCTGAGCCTGTGCATGTTGCAGGCATTTTTTGCTGCAGATGCGCAGCGGGTGAAGGCCCTGGTGGGTGGAACCATGATTGACGGCTATGGTGGCCGGCCGCTCCGAAACAGTGTCATCCTGGTGGAAGGGGAGCGCATAAAGGCTATTGGACAGGTGGGAACCCTGGCCATTCCCAAAGGGGCCGAGGTGATCAGTACCGAAGGTATGACCGTGATGCCGGGCATGTGGGATATGCATGTGCACCTCATGATCAACGGGCACAGCGACTATACCCACTGGGACAGTACCTACCTGGGCGATTTTGAAAAGACCATCATGCCTTCTTCGGCCCACCAGCTGCTGATGGCGGGGGTAACCAGTGCCCGCGACCTGGGCGGCCCGCTCGAAGCCAGCCTCCGGGTACGCGACCGAATCAACAAAGGAGAGATACCCGGCCCCACCATGTATATGAGTGGCCCCTTCATCCAGCACAAGCCCTATCCCGGCACGGAAGCTTTCCGCTGGGGCGTGGAAGGGGTGGAGGATGCGCGGGAGAAAGTGCGCACCCTGGCCAAAGCCGGTGTAGACTGCATTAAACTGATTGACCAGGATGAAATGACCATGGAAGAAGTGGAAGCGGTGGTGGATGAGGCACACAAGCACAAATTGAAGGTGGTAGGTCATTCCCACCGTCCGGAGGAAATTCGTCGCGGCCTGAAAGCCGGCGTGGACTGCTTTGAACATACCGGGCTGGCAGCAGCACCCGAATACCCTGCCGACATCATTGAGATGATACGGGAACGTACGGCCAAAATGAACCTGGGCCCCCTGTTCTGGACCCCCACGGTGGAAGGCCTCTACAATTATGAATACGTGATCAATAATCCCGAGCACCTGGACAACGACAGCTGGAAACTGGGCCTGCCCAAGCATATTGTGGAGGATATACAGAAATCCATCCAGAAGCCGGAACGGCTTTCCTATTATGGACTCAACCCGTTGCGGAAGCCAACCCTGGAGCGGAAAGTGAAGCAGCTGAAGGAATCGGGTGTGGTGTTGCTCATTGGTACCGACAGCGGTATTCCCATGAAATTCCACAGCCAGAGCACCTGGAATGAGCTGGATGTTTGGGTGAACCGCCTGGGATTGGATCCCATGTATGCCATTCGCGCCGCCACTTACTGGCCGGCTGTGGCCATGGGCGTGGAGAAAGACTATGGCACCATTGCCGAAGGCAAGTTTGCAGATATCATTGCCGTAAAGGGCGACCTGCTGCGTAATATCGACCTGCTTCAGCGGGTGGATATGGTGATGAAAAAAGGCATACGGTATAAATAATTCCTGCAAAAGGGCATAATGGTACCGGCTCAGTCGGGTAGGCCGATTACGTGAAGCCCTGAGTCATATTTTTTTTCGAGGGCCTGCATAATGGCTTGCAGGTGGTCGGGCCGGTTCAGGAAATCAGCTTTGGAAACATCCACCAGCAAGGTGGGCACGTTGTGGTTGCGGATGTAGGTGCTGTAGGTTTCCTGGATGCTGTATAGGTAGTCGTCCGGAATGGACTGCTCATAGCTTCGGTTGCGCTTGCGGATATTCTGCTGCAGTTTGCTCACCGGGGCGTGCAGGTACACCAGGATATCGGGTTGAATGATCTGGGCATGAATGATTTCGAACAAGCGCTGGTAGAGCCTGTATTCTTCTTCCGGCAGGTTCACCCGGGCAAATAGCAGGCACTTGGTGAAGAGATAGTCGCTCACCGTAACTGTGTTAAACAGGTCGCGGCTCTGGATCATATCCTTCAGCTGCTTGTAGCGTTCTGCCATGAAGAACAGCTCCAGCGGGAATGCGTACTGCTTAGGATTCTCGTAAAATTTTGGCAGGAAAGGGTTGTCGGCAAATTCTTCCAGCACCAGGCGGGCGTTGAGCTGCTTGCTCAGCAAATGGGCCAGTGTGGTTTTTCCTGCGCCTATATTTCCTTCGATCGTGATGAAATGGTAATCCATTGAACAATGTGCCCCAAAGCAGGCAAAACAAATCAGGATCGGCTATTTTCCATGGAAAATTTCTTCACATCCAGCGTATCGGGCGATTCGGCCAGGAGACTGGCCACCGTTTTTCCCAATACCGGGTGCACCAGGTGGGGGGCTATCTCGTTGAGGGGCTCCAGGGTGAAATTGCGCAGGTGCAGCCGGGGGTGGGGAATGGTAAGGGCATCTGTGCGGATGATTTCATCATTGAAGAAAAGAATATCGATATCGATCACGCGGGGGCCATACTTCTCTTGTCGGAACCGCCCCATATCCTGTTCAATCTCCATGATCACCGCCAGCAGGCCGGCCGCGGTCAATGGCGTTTCGCACAGCAGTACCTGGTTGAGGTAATCGGGCTGGGGCACATTGCCCCAGGCGCTGGTTTCATACAGGGAAGAAGCGGCTGCCACATGGCCAGCCCGGGCGCCAACCAGCGTGCGGGCCCGTTCCAGGTTTTCCACCCGGTTGCCCATGTTTCCACCTGTAAGCAAATAGGCCTTGTTCATACAACGCTTGCGGCTAAGGGGGGCAAATATCCTTATTTTCGAACCATTGAAAGATCAAATACGTTGCCTGCAGTGTTATGGGTAGTTTTTTCAGGAGCTTCTTTGCCAGTTTTTTCGCCATCGCCATCTTCTTTGTTTTGGTGGTGCTGGCCTTAGTGGGCCTTTACAAACTGGCTTCCAGCGAAGAGAAGCCGGTGGTGAAGGCCAATACGGTTTTGGTGCTGGATGTTTCACGGGCCCTTATGGAGCAGCCGCTCGACAATGGCCCTGCCTTTGCCTCTGTTTTTGGGGAGGAAGTGGATGGATTGTACCACCTGGTGCAAGCTATTGATGCGGCCAGAACCGACAGCCTGATCAAAGGGATCTACCTGGTAGGCACCTACAATCCCAATGGTTTTGCCACCAGTACCGAGCTGCGGCAGGCCCTGATTCGTTTTCGTGACGCGGGCAAGTTTGTGGTGGCATATGCCAATTACCTCGATCAGCGGGCTTACGATATCATGTCTGTGGCCAATGAGTTATACCTCAACCCCGCCGGCAGCCTGGATTGGCAGGGGTACAGCATGCAGCTCGCCTTCTTCAAGAACACGCTCGACAAGCTGGAAGTAAAACCGGAGATATTTTATGCCGGTCAGTTCAAAAGCGCTACAGAACCCTTCAGGCTCACCCGGATGAGCGATGCCAACCGGCAGCAGATGGGGGTGTTCTTGGAAGGCTTGTACCAGCTTTTCCAGGCGGATGTTTCTGAAGCAAGAGGGGTGGATACGGCCCAATTGCGCCAGATGGCTGCCAACCTGCGCGTGCGGAGCAGTCATGATGCCGTGCGTCTGAAACTAGCCGATGGTGTGAAATATGATGATGAAGTGCGTGCCCTAATTGCCAAACGCACCGGGGCTGCCTCCATCGACAAGATCAATTTCATGAATGTGGCAGATTACTACCAGGCGGCTGTGTCCCCGGCCAAGTCAAAAGACCAGGTGGCTGTGATATATGCGCAGGGAGAAATAGTGGACGGTCGTGGGCAGGAGGGCGAAATAGGTGGTGAAACCTATCGTAAGCTTATCCGCAAGGTGCGGCTGGACAAGAAAGTAAAAGCGGTGGTGCTGCGGGTGAACAGCCCGGGTGGCAGCGCCGTGGCCAGTGAGGTGATTCACCGCGAGCTGAGCCTGCTGCAAAAGGAGAAACCTCTAGTGGTGAGCATGGGCGACTATGCCGCCAGTGGGGGCTACTATATTTCCTGTTTGGCTGACAGCATTTTTGCGCAGCCCAGCAGCCTCACGGGTTCCATTGGCGTGTTTT
>JALOMZ010000190.1 GCA_025455205.1 Chitinophagaceae bacterium
CTCCTCAGCAAAATCTTTCAGGGATATTTCGCTGGGGTTGCCAATGTTTACCGGGTAGGCATAATCACTCAGCAGCAGCCTGTAGATGCCATCTATGAGGTCGGATACATAGCAGAAACTGCGTGTCTGGCTGCCATCACCAAAAACGGTCAAGTCTTCTCCCCGCAGGGCCTGACCAATGAAGGCGGGCAGGGCTCGGCCATCGTTGAGACGCATGCGAGGACCATATGTATTAAATATTCTTACAATACGTGTTTCCACCCCATGGAAGGTGTGGTAGGCCATGGTGATGGATTCCAGGTATCGCTTGGCTTCATCGTACACGCCTCGGGGACCCACCGGGTTCACATTACCCCAGTATTCTTCGGTTTGCGGATGCACCAGCGGGTCGCCGTATACTTCGCTGGTAGACGCCACCAGTATGCGGGCTTTCTTGGCCTTGGCCAGGCCCAGGCAGTTGTGCGTGCCCATGGCACCCACTTTCAGGGTTTGGATGGGTATTTTCAGGTAGTCAATAGGGCTGGCCGGAGAAGCGAAATGCATTATATAATCCAGCTCGCCGGGTACATGGATGAACTTGGTGACATCGTGGTGATAGAATTCGAAATCTTCCCGTTTGAACAGATGTTCAATATTCTTCAGGTCGCCGGTGATCAGGTTGTCCATGCCAATCACGTGGTATCCCTCGTGTATAAAGCGGTCGCACAAATGGGAACCCAGGAATCCGGCGGCTCCGGTGATCAGTACGCGTTTTTTACGGTTGCCTTCCATTGCAGAAAATTGACTATTTGGTGGGTGTAATGGTTTTGCGTCCAATGCTGAAATAATAGTACCCAAGCTTTTCCATGTGGTCTGTTTCAAACAGGTTTCGACCGTCGAAAACAGCCTTATTCTTCAGCGCTGCGGTGATTCTGTCAAAATCAGGGGTCCGGAATTCATTCCATTCGGTGGCAATAATAAGTGCATCGGCGTTTTGCAGGGCCTCGTATTGCGATTTGGCAAAACCAATTTTATCGCCCATCAGTTGCCGAACGTTGTTCATGGCTTCGGGGTCGAAGGCAGTAATGGTAGCCCCGGCATCCAGCAGCGCCCGAATGATATACAGGGCCGGGGCCTCCCGGATGTCATCGGTATTGGGCTTGAAGGCAAGCCCCCACAGGGCAAAGTGTTTTCCGGCCACGCTGCCACCGAAATATTCCTTGATTTTGGGCACCAGGTAGGTCTTCTGGTCTTCGTTCACTGCCATCACTGATTCCAGTATGCGGAAGTCATAATTCACTTCGGCGGCCGATTTGGCCAGCGCCTGCACATCTTTAGGGAAGCAGCTTCCGCCGTATCCGATACCGGGAAACAGGAATCGTTTGCCGATGCGCTCATCGCTGCCCACACCCCTTCTTACCATATCCACATCGGCACCCAGCAGCTCGCACATGCGGGCTATCTCGTTCATGAAGGTGATTTTGGTGGCCAGGAAGGCATTGGCCGCATATTTGGTGAGTTCTGCACTGCGTTCATCCATGAAGATAACAGGGTTACCTTGCCGCACAAAGGGTGCATAGAGGTCGCCCATCAGTTCGCGTGCGCGCTCACTTTCGGTACCTACCACCACCCTGTCGGGCTTCATAAAATCGTCTACAGCAACCCCTTCGCGCAAAAATTCAGGGTTGCTCACCACATCAAAATCCGCTCCCGGAACCAGGGTGTTGCCGGATCCTTCTATCACGGCCCGGGTCACCTTATCGGCCGTACCCACCGGTACAGTGCTCTTGTCAACAATGATCTTATAGTCGCCTTTTTTCAGGATGCCGCCCAGGTCGCGGGCAACGCCCAACACATAGCGAAGGTCAGCGCTGCCGTCTTCGCCGGGCGGGGTGGGCAGGGCCAGGAAAATGATTTCGGCATCAGCCACGCCTTCCTGCAACCGGGTGGTGAAATGAAGCCGGCCTTCCTTGAGGTTGCGTACAAACAACTTATCCAGCCCGGGTTCATAAATGGTGATGGTGCCACCCTTGAGTTTCTGGATCTTATTTTCGTCGATATCCACACAGGTTACTGTGTTGCCTGTTTCTGAAAAACAGGTGCCGGTTACCAGACCAACATAACCGGTTCCAATTACTGCAATCTTCATGTTTAATGTATGGTGTGTATGTAGTTAAAATCAGCTGTTGCCACTTTTAGTGGCTGTTAATGAAGTCGAGCACCTGCCCGGCAATGAATGCCTGCTGTTCTTCGGTCAGTTCTGTATGCATAGGCAGGGATACCACCCGTTCTGTCAGCCAGTCGGTCACCGGCAGCTCAAAAGCTGCGCCGCCAAAGGATTCAAACATTTTCTGGCGGTGTACGGGAACGGGATAGTAGATCATGGAGGGAATGCCCTGCGAAGCCAGGTGCTGCACCAGGCCATCGCGGTCCACGTCTTCCAACTTGAGGGTATACTGGTGAAATACGTGCCTGGCATAGGGGGCCCGGTAAGGTGTAGTGATCTTCGGATGGCCAGCAAAAAGCTGGTCGTAGCGGTTTGCGGCTGCTATGCGGGCTTCGTTGTATTCATCCAGCTTTGGCAGCTTGATCTTAAGGATGGCTGCCTGCAGGGTATCCAGGCGGCTGTTGCATCCCACCATATCGTGGTAATAGCGAACACTCTGGCCGTGGTTGGCTATCATGCGCATCTTGCGGGCCAGTTCGTCATCGTTGGTAAACATGGCACCGCCATCGCCATAGCAGCCCAGATTCTTGCTGGGGAAGAAGCTGGTGCAGCCGATATGCCCCATGGTCCCCAGCATCTTGCGGGTACCATCCTGAAAAGTGTAGCTGCCGCCAATGGCCTGGGCCGTATCTTCCACCACATACAGGTTGTGCCGGCGTGCAATGTCAAGCACGGGTTCCATATTTACCGCGTGTCCGTAAAGATGCACGGGTACAATGGCCCTGGTTCGCGGCGTTATGGCGGCCTCCAGTTTGGCAGGATCCATGCAGAATGTATCGGGTTCCACCTCTACAAAAACCGGGGTGAGACGCAGCAGAGCCACCACCTCAGTAGTGGCCACATAGGTAAATGAAGGGGTGATCACCTCATCACCGGGCTGCAGCCCCAGGGCCATCATGGCTATCTGCAGGGCATCTGTACCATTGGCGCAGGGAATCACATGCCGCACCCCCAGGTAGGATGCCAGCTGTTCGGAAAAGTCTGTAACGGGCTTGCCATTGATGAATGCAGAGGACTCCAGCACGTCAATCACCGCCTTGTCTACTTCGTCCTTTATGTGGTGGTACTGCGTGCGCAGGTCCACCATTTGAATGGGTTGCATACGGGTGTGTTTTGCGGCCGCAAACCTACATTAAAAAGCCCTTCATTGTTATAATGCCTTTGCCGGGCCTGTGGAAAAGCAAAATGCCTGCATGCGCCGGAAGCAGTGCCGATGATTAGCTTTGGGCAAAATTTCCATCTTGGCACTGCCTCTCTACCGGTTCTTCCTGTTGCTCTATGCCGCTGCCGCCCGGCTGCTGGCCCCCTTCAGCCCCAAGGTGAAACGATGGGTACAGGGCCGGCAAGGGTGGCGCCACCAATGGCAGCACAAACTGGCGGAGGCCGGTATTGGCGCCCAGGACGAGGTTATCTGGATGCACGCTTCCTCCTTAGGGGAGTTTGAACAGGGCCGTCCACTCCTGGATCATATGCGCCAAACGTATCCCCATGCCAGATTTGTGGTCACCTTTTTCTCGCCTTCCGGATATGAGGTTCGCAAACAATATCCGGGTGCCCACGCCATCGGGTACCTGCCCTTTGACCATCCGAAAGCGGCCGGTGAATTCACAGACCTGTTGCAGCCCAAGCTGGTGCTCTGGATCAAATACGAATACTGGTATTATACCCTGCAGGCCATCCACAGCCGGGACATCCCCCTCCTGCTGATCAGCGGCATATTCAGGCCGGGGCAGCCGTTCTTCACCTGGTACGGAGCGCTGCACCGCAGGATGCTGTCCTTTTTCAGCCACCTCTTCGTGCAGCATGAAGCAGCAGCCAGCCTGGTGAGTGCTGTGGTGGGTGCCAGCCGGGTTACCGTGGCGGGCGACACGCGGTTTGACAGCGTGTGCGAAACTGCCGAACACTGGCAGGCCTTTCCTGCGGTGGAACATTGGCTGGCAGGAGCGGCCCGGGTAGTGGTGGCCGGCAGCACCTGGCCCTCTGATGAGGAAGAAATTGTGCACTACGCAAAAGCCAACCCAGGGGTGAAATGGATCATCGCGCCGCATAACCTCGATCCCCGCGACCGGGAAGACACCCTGCGGCTGTTTCAACACCCCCTCACCTATTCCCGCCTGGTGCAGGGCAATGCCGGGCAAGCCCCCCTGGAGAATGTACTCATTATTGACAATGTTGGCATGCTGCGCTACCTGTACCGCTATGCCCATATCAGTTATGTAGGCGGTGGATTTACCGGCGACGGGGTGCATAATGTGCTGGAAGCAGCCGTATACGGCACCCCCGTGATCCATGGACCGGAATATGCGAAATTTGCTGAAGCCACCGGACTCCTGGAAGCTGGTGGCAGTTTTGTCATCACCAACAGCCTGGAACTGGAATCCCTGCTGGAAAAACTGTGGCAGCAGCCGGAACTCCTGCAGCAGGCGGGTGATGCCGCGGCCTCTTTTGTGCAAAAAAACGCAGGTGCCACCCGCAGGGTGCTGCAATGGATTCAGGAAAACCGCCTGCTCACCAGTTCGAAGAAGCGCTGAACCAGTTCGTCTTCATCATTCCATCCCAGCTTGATGAGCAACTCCCGCTGCATCCAGTAGTTGGCTTCCTGCATCACCTGGAAGTTGTTCAGCGTTTTAATGCTACGCTCAAACATGTCTTCATCGCCCCGGAACAGGGTATTGATGAACTGGTACTTCTCATTGATGGATATGGCTTTCCGAAGGTCAGCAATGCGGGGGGTGGCCAGCACGGCTGCCAGGTCGGGTTCCGGCCTGGCAAATATTTC
>JALOMZ010000191.1 GCA_025455205.1 Chitinophagaceae bacterium
CAGGTTATGGGTGCGAAAACGGGAGCCCTCGGTGGGTTGCAGCAGGTAGTCTTTCAGGATCAGCGTGTTGTCATTGATCGATATATCACCCAGCGAAAACCGGTAGGTATTGTTCTGACTGTTCTCCCGGAAATCGCGCACCCGAATGTTGAAGGAGCTGATGGCCAATGCTGGCTGCCGGTCGCTCATGAGGGTGAGTTCCTGCAGCACCACGCTGTCACCTTTCAGATGCATCAGCATCTGATCGCCCCGGTCTCTGTTAACAATGTTCCGGGTTTCCAGGGTGTAGGAAACATCTGAAACAGATGCATAATGGATTTCAAAGGATGTGCCCTGGTATCCTTTGGCTGCAGCGGAATCTTTTCTGCTCAGCCCCTTTTCTTTTTGGAGCAGGCTGATCTCGGCCGCACCGCTGGCCACCAGTACGCTGTCCAGTTCAATGACGTTTTCCTGCAGGAACCGGCCCCAGTTGAATCTGGACAGTTTGAGGTGCGACAGCTGCACTGTTTTGGGCCGGCCCTGCTGATCGTTGTGCCGGAATACTAAGGAGTCGATCACCAGGTCGCGTGAAGCAGATTGCGCCTGCAGTCTGCCCAGGGAAACCGACAGGGTAGTGTCTGTAAGGTGTATATCGGGCTTTTCCAGCGAGATGGTCCCTTCCAGGGTGAAAATATCTTTCCCGTTGCGCCCTCCTTTTTCAATATTGATATTGCTCAGGTCAATGGTCAGGTGGTTGATGCCAAAATAGGCAGTGGTGTCGCCGGAGGCGGGAATTATTTTCAGGGCTGCATCTGCAATCAGCGCCCTCTTGACGTTGAGCACACTGAATAATTTGAACAGGTTTTCCTGAATGGCCTGCAGGGTATGCGGTATGTCCTGTTGTTTTTCTTCCTTTCCGGGTTTGCTGTAGGCCAGCAGTGAGGGTTGCTGTACATGGAAATTGCGCACCCGAAGTTCATTGTGGAACACCAGGTCCCAGAGCGATTCCAGCCTGATATTGATATTGCCGCAGCTGAGGGATGCCAGCTTTTCCTGGCTGGCCAGGGGTTGCAGGGAGAATTCTTTAATCCTGATGCCGATAGGGAAATAATAGAAGGTGACCCGCTCTGCGTCTGCTGTGTATTTGCCCATGGATACATCCTGCGTTACACGCCGCAGGATATTTTTGGCCCGGTAGGTGAGGGTGAGATGCAGTGCCGCAGCCAGCAGGCCCAGGGAAGTAAGTATGATCAGGAGAATTTTGGCCAGTCGCGGCATGCAGGTGGGTTACAGTTTGTAGTACCTCAAATTAATGAATTATTCCGAAGCTGCGTATCCTTCAGCATTTGAGGGAAGAAAAGTGGTCCGGGCAGTTGCGCCGGACCACTTTTTGATGTGCCATGATGTAGTGATGTCAGGCTCAGCTTACCCCTGCACCCGCATCGATCTTGTCTTCCGGATTCACGAAGTGCAGCTTGCCGCTGGCATCTTCCGCCATCAGTATCATGCCCTGGCTTTCAATGCCCCGCATCTTGCGCGGTGCCAGGTTGACCACTACGGTCACCTGCTTGCCCACGATTTCCTCAGGCTTGAAGTGCAGGGCAATACCGCTTACAATGGTGCGGGTTTCAAAGCCCAGATCTACCGAGAGCTTCAGCAGCTTGTCGGCCTTCTCCACTTTCTCCGCCGCCACAATAGTGCCCACTCGGAGGTCGAGTTTGGCAAAATCGTCGTACACGATCTCCGGCTTCACGGCAGGAGATTGCTTTTCTTCAACAGGCGTTACGGCCGGTACTTCCACTGGCTTTCCTCCTTTCAGTTTTTCTATCTGCTTTTCAATTTCTGCGTCTTCTATCTTCCTGAACAGCAGCTCCGGTGCCCGCAGGCTGTAGCCGGTGCTCAGCAGCTTTTCCTTGCCGGCATTTTCCCAGTCGAGCATGCGTTCCACCACCTTCATCATGTGCATCATCTTGCGGGCGGTATGCGGCAGGAAGGGGTTGATGAATATGGCCAGGTTGGCGCTCAGCTGCAGGCACACATGCATGGTAACGTCGATGCTTTCGCGGGCAGCCACCTGCTCGGGGTTGGCAAGTCCGCCGCGTCCGGCCAGCAGGTCATCGCCCAGCACCTTGGCCTTGATCCAGGGTTCTTTCTTCTGCATGTACTGGTTACCCTTGCGTGCCAGGTCGATCACTTCAAAGAGGGCATCGCGGAACTTGTATTGCTCCAGCAGCTGCTCCATTTTATGCTTGGTGGCGCGGATCTCGTTGAACAGTCCGCGGTCGTCGTCATCCATGGCATCGAGGTGCAATGGGGGCACTTTGCCGCCGCAGAGCTTGTGCATGAGCACCCAGGTGCGGTTGATGAAATTGCCGAAGATGCTCACCAGCTCGCTGTTGTTGGCGTCCTGGAAACCCTTCCAGGTGAAGTCGCTGTCCTTGGTTTCGGGGGCAATGGTGGTGAGGTAGTAGCGGAGCACATCTTCCGCGCCGGGGAAGTCGGCCAGGTATTCATGCAGCCACACGGCCCAGTTGCGGCTGGTGCTCACTTTGTCGCCTTCGAGGTTCAGGAATTCGTTGGCCGGCACATTGTCGGGCAACACATACTGGCCATGGGCTTTCAGCATGGCCGGGAAGATGATGCAGTGGAATACAATGTTGTCTTTGCCAATGAAGTGCACCAGCTTGGTGTCTTCCTGCTGCCAGTAGACCTGCCAGGTGTCGGGCAGCAGTTCCTTGGTGGCGCTGATGTAGCCGATGGGGGCATCGAACCATACATACAGCACTTTGCCTTCGGCATTGGGCAGGGGCACTTTCACGCCCCAGTGGCTGTCGCGCGTCATGGCGCGGCTCTGCAGCCCGCTGGTGAGCCAGCTCTTGCACTGCCCGTATACATTGGCCTTCCATTCCTTGTGGCCTTCGAGGATCCATTCATTGAGGAAAGGCTCGAATTCGTTGAGCGGGAAATACCAGTGTTTGGTGGGGCGCTTTTTAGGCGGGTTGTGGCTGAGGGTGCTTTTGGGGTTGATGAGCTGGTCGGGACTCAGCGAGGTGCCGCATTTCTCGCACTGGTCGCCGTAGGCATTGGGGTTGCTGCACACCGGGCAGGTGCCGGTGATGTACCGGTCGGCCAGGAAGGTCTCTTTTTCCTCGTCGTAGTACTGCTCAGTCTCCTTCTCTTCAAACATACCGTCGTCGTACAGCTTCTTGAAAAAGCCGGCCGATGTTTCGTGGTGTACCGCATTGGAGGTGCGGCTGTAGATATCAAAGGAGATGCCCAGTTTCTCAAAGCTGTCTTTGATGATGGCGTGGTACTTGTCCACCACATCCTGCGGGGTAATGCCTTCCTTCATGGCGCGGATGGTAATGGGTACGCCATGCTCGTCGCTGCCGCCAATGAATTTGATATCCTTCTTGCGGGCGCGCTCCCAGCGTACATAGATATCGGCTGGCAGGTAACAGCCCGCCAGGTGTCCTACATGCACCGGCCCGTTGGCATAGGGCAGGGCTGCCGTTACCAGAATGCGTTTATATTCTTTCATGGTCTTTTTATCTGTCGATTGGATGAACAAAAAACCTTGATGGCTCGGCACCGTCAAGGTTCGGCCGCAAAGATAAGCCATTGCTGCAGAGTATTTCCGGCTGTTGGGTGCCTGTTTGCGGGTCTCGCTGCGGCTCCGCTGCCGCCCGGATCCGGCGTGCTTGCGGCCTGCAGGCTCCGGGCTGTGGGGCATGGGGGCTTTATCCTTACTTTTGCCGGGTTCTTTTCAATATTAGAAGCCGAAAAACGATTGTTATGTCAGTAGTAGACCTGGTCATGCCAAAAATGGGCGAGAGCATCATGGAAGCCACCATCCTGAAGTGGCTGAAGAAACCCGGAGATGCGGTAGCCCAGGATGAGGTAGTGTTGGAGATTGCCACGGATAAAGTGGATAGTGAAGTGCCATCTACCGCCGCCGGCGTGTTGGCCGAGATCTTTTTCAAGGAAAATGAGGTAGTGCCCATTGGCACTGTTATAGCCCGTATTCGTACCGGTGCCGCCGAGGCCCCGGCTGCTGCGCCCGCACCTGCCACGCCTGCCGCTCCTGCGGTGGAGGAAGTGCCTTACCAGCCAACTACGTTGCCAGAACCCATGCGTCCTGCTGCAGCCCCTGTGCAGGCCGGCAGTCCCCGTTTCTATTCGCCACTGGTGCTGAAAATTGCCCAGGAAGAGGGCATTAGCATGTCGGAACTGGAAACCATTCCGGGCACCGGCATGGATGGCCGGGTGAGCAAGAAAGACATGATGGCCTACCTGGAAAGCCGCGGCAAAGGCCAGCCGGCCGCCCCGGCGCAGGTTTCTGTTCAGGCGCAGCCTGCCGTTACCACCCCGGCGGTAGTTTCAGCCCAGCCACAGGCCGCACCCGCGCCCAGCCCCGTGAGCTACAGCGGCAACGTGGAGATCGTGGAAATGGACCGCATGCGCAAGATGATTGCCAAGCACATGACGGACAGCAAGGCTACCAGTGCGCACGTGACCAGCTTTGCGGAATGCGATGTGACCAACCTGGTGCTCTGGCGCGACAAGGTGAAGAAGGAATTTGAAAAGCGCGAAGGCACCAAGATCACCTTTACGCCCCTGTTCATTGAGGCTATCGTGAAGTGCCTCAAGAAATATCCCTGGCTCAACAGCAGCGTGGATGGCGACCGCATCATCATCAAAAAGGACATCAATATTGGCATGGCCACGGCCCTGCCTTCCGGCAACCTCATTGTGCCTGTGATCAAGGGCGCCGACCAGCTGAACCTGGTAGGCCTGGCCAAGCAGGTGAATGGTATGGCCGATGCGGCGCGCAATGGCAAGCTTCGGCCAGATGATACGGCCGGCGGCACGTTCACCATGACCAACGTGGGCACTTTTGGCAGCATCATGGGCACGCCCATCATCAACCAGCCGCAGGTGGCCATTATGGCTGTGGGGGCCATCAAGAAGCGCCCGGTGGTGATTGAAACCGAACAGGGCGAC
>JALOMZ010000192.1 GCA_025455205.1 Chitinophagaceae bacterium
CGCCGGACAAATGGACGGTGGCGCAGATGCTGCAGCACCTCATAGACAGTGAGCGGGTGTTTGCCTACCGGGCCATGAGTTTTGCCCGTGGCGAAAAACAGGCCCTGCCCGGCTTTGACGAAAACAGCTATGCCGCCCGGGCCACAGCCGAACACCGGAGCCTGGCAGCCATCAAGGAAGAGCTGCTGGCCCTCAGAAAAGCCACCATTACCCTGTTCAACTCCTTTACCCAGCAAGACCTGAAGGAGTTCGGTATTGCCTTCGGGCACCGGGTCACCGTAAATGCCATGGGCTTTATCATGGCCGGTCATATTTACCACCACCAGCGGATTTACGAAGAAAGGTACCAATAACAACGGGGGCTGCGGCGCCACAGGCGCCCTGCCCGGATTATGCACCCCATGGCGAAGCCTGAAAGCTTTCCCCATGGGCTTTTTATTTATGCCGTTCTACAGGGTCAACCCCTATCTTTGCCCACCTTTTAAAAAAATCTTCAATACTTATTATGGAAAATTTGATCTACGCTGTACCGGCTATGGGCATCATTGGCCTGTTGTACACGTTCCTCAAGTTTAAATGGGTGAGCAGCCAGGATGCCGGCAACGACCGGATGAAGGAAATCAGCAAGTACATTGCCGAAGGGGCCATGGCCTTTCTGAAAGCAGAATGGAAAATCCTGGGCTACTTTGTGGTATTGGTGGCCATTCTCCTGGGTGTGATGTCCATGAGCAACCCCAACAGCCACCCCCTTATTGCCGGCGCTTTTGTGCTGGGTGCTGTTTTCAGTGCCGCGGCCGGATACGTGGGCATGCGCATTGCTACTAAATTCATCATTTTCAAGGCGCTCTTTGTGCCGGAAGGCGCTGCTGTTACCGGAGCGGAAATGCTCAGGACTATTGAAGTATTGACCGGTTTCTCGCTGGGTGCCGAGTCTATTGCCCTGTTTGCCCGGGTGGGCGGCGGTATTTATACCAAGGCTGCCGACGTAGGCGCCGACCTGGTAGGCAAGGTGGAAGCCGGTATTCCGGAAGATGACCCCCGCAACCCGGCAACCATTGCCGATAACGTGGGCGACAACGTGGGTGATGTGGCTGGTATGGGTGCCGACCTGTTCGGCTCTTATGTAGCCACAGTGCTGGCCACCATGGTGCTGGGCCAGGAAACCACTGCCGTAGACGAATTTGGCGGACTTTCCCCCATCCTGCTGCCCATGCTCATTGCAGGCATCGGCATCATATTCTCCATCATCGGCACCTTCTTTGTTCGGATCAGCGAGAATGCCGGTCTGAATACCGATACGGTGCAAAAGGCCCTGAACATGGGCAACTGGGGTTCCATCATCCTCACCGCCCTGGCTTCTGCCGGCCTGGTGTACTGGATCCTGCCCGAAACAATGAGCCTCCGTGGCCACGAATTCACCCGCAACGGGGTGATGGGCGCCATTGTGGTGGGCCTGGCCGTAGGAACCCTCATGAGCATCATTACGGAATACTTCACCGCCATGGGCAAGCGCCCGGTGCTGAGCATTATCCGCCAGAGCGCTACCGGTCATGCCACCAACGTAATTGGCGGTCTGGCTGTGGGTATGGAAAGCACCATGCTGCCCATCCTGGTGCTGGCAGGCGGCATCTATGGATCCTACCTCTGTGCCGGTCTCTACGGTGTGGCCATTGCCGCAGCTGGTATGATGGCCACTACCGCCATGCAGCTGGCTATTGACGCCTTTGGTCCTATTGCCGATAACGCCGGCGGTATCGCCGAAATGAGTGAGCTGCCCAAAGAAGTTCGCGAAAAGACCGATATCCTGGATGCGGTGGGCAATACCACTGCCGCTACGGGTAAAGGTTTTGCCATTGCCTCAGCTGCCCTCACTGCCCTGGCCCTCTTTGCCGCCTTTGTGGGTGTTGCCGGAATCGATGGTATTGACATCTACAAAGCCGATGTATTGGCCAGCCTCTTTGTAGGCGGCATGATCCCCTTCATCTTCTCCTCGCTGGCCATTCGCGCCGTGGGTGAGGCTGCCATGGCCATGGTGGAAGAAGTGCGCCGCCAGTTCCGCACCATCACAGGTATCATGGAAGGCAAAGGCAAGCCTGAGTACGACAAGTGCGTGGCCATTTCCACAGAAGCATCCATCAAGAAGATGATGATGCCGGGTGCGATTGCCATTCTCTCTCCCATTATCATTGGATTTGTGATGGGTCCTGAAGCCCTCGGCGGCTTCCTGGCCGGCGCCACTGTGAGCGGCGTGCTCATGGGTATGTTCCAGAACAACGCCGGTGGCGCCTGGGACAATGCCAAGAAGAGCTTCGAAAAAGGCGTGGAGATCAATGGTGAGATCTTCTACAAGAAGAGCGATCCCCATAAGGCTTCCGTTACCGGTGATACCGTGGGCGACCCCTTCAAGGACACTTCCGGTCCCTCCATGAACATCCTTATCAAGCTGATGTCCATCGTTTCCCTCGTACTGGCCCCCACCCTGGCGCAGGTTCATGGTACCAAGGCCCACGGGCATGCAGGCACCCAGCACACGGTGGAAGTAACTGTGGAAAAGGCTGCTGCCGATGGAGAAGAAGCCGACAACCCGCTGGTATCCGCCCTGAAGGCCGATGGCGTAGTGGACGGCAAGAATTTCACCATTGAACTCAGCAACAACAAGCTGGTGATCAACGGTGTGGAAATGGACAGCACTACCGCCGCCAAATACAAGGCCCTCCTGAAAGAAGGTGAGCAGGAACTCAAGATTGTGGTAAAGGACAAGGCGGGCAACTAATGACTTAATCGATGACGTCTTATGCAAGGTCCGGACCCATGGTCCGGATCTTTGCTTTGGACCCAACAGCTACCGGTAGCGGGCAGCAAATTTGCTGCTTCATCATGTTGTGATTTCACTTATTTTAGCCTCTACCTTAATCAAACCATTCCATGAGCCCCGGCGTGTCTACGCCGGGGCTTGTTTTGTGCGGCCTGAGGCAGAAACCCTTCCTATCTTTAGCACATGGATGCGGATGTATCGGTTTGGTGGGAAGCCGTGAAAAATATCTCCCTGCGCTACCTGCTATTCGCAGCAGGTACTTTCACTGTTTTCTACATATTGCTTCGCCGGTGGCTGGGCCGCCGCAGAATACAGCGCTCCTTTCCCGGGTGGTCAGACTACGGCCGCGATCTCCTGTTCAGCATGCTTTCCATTGCCATTTTCAGCAGCCTGGCCTATCTCTGTGTGGGCGTATTAAGGCCCTGGAACCATTTCATTTATGGAAGCATGGGACAGGTCAGCCTTGCCTGGCACCTGTTTTCCTTTGTGTGGCTCTTCCTGCTGCACGATGCCTATTTTTACTGGATTCATCGCTTCATGCACCATCCGGCAATGTTCAGGCGGGTGCACCTGGTTCATCACCGGTCCACCAATCCTTCTCCGTGGACGGCCTATGCCTTTCACCCGCTGGAAGCCTTGCTGGAGGCAGGCATCATACCCCTGGCCGCTTTCACCGTACCGGTGCACCTGCGCCTCTTCAGCCTGTTCATGCTGTTTCAGATTGCCTACAATGTATACGGCCACCTGGGCTATGAATTATTGCCGCACCGCACAGCCAACCACTGGCTGGGCCGATGGATAAACACCAGCGTGGCACACAACCAGCATCATAAATACTTCAAAGGCAACTATGGCCTCTATACCCTGATTTGGGACCGGCTTTTCGGCACGCTGCGCCGCGATTACAACCAGGCCATGGAGTCATATGGCCGGCAGCAATAAAAAACCGGGTCCTGCGAGAACCCGGCCAAATGCTTATGATAGAAATTAAGCGGTCATTATTTCCTGGCTTTGCCAATGGCAGTGCCAATACCAATAGAGGAAAGGAAATGGGAAGAAGCCCTTTCGGTTACCGGCACGCGGTATTGGAAGTTGGAGAAAATGAAAGTACCTGAACCCAGCTTCAGCTGTACACCAGCCCCCAGGGGCATAAACGCATCAAAGCGGCCGCCGTAGTATGCAGAGGCGCCAATGCCGGCACTCAGATAAGGAACAAAAAAGTGGTTATCAGGTAACAGCTTCATTTGAATGCTTGCATCGAGTTCGTGCAGCAGGTAGTCTGTACCATACTGGCGGGTATCATCACGGAAAGGATAATCTACGGATGCCAGGAAATAGTTGGCAGACACATCAAAGTAATTGGAAATACCCTGCACATAAGAGACGCCCAGGGCCGGCGATTGCTCACCCATCTTAGCCCACTGCTTATTACCTGTTACAGATCCCATCGAAGATCCCTTGATGCGCTGCGGCGTAGTGAAATCCTGAAATCCGAAATGAATGACCAGGGTGCCCGGCTTTACCTGTGTATCCTTGGCCGGCTGCGCAAAAGCACCCGCCAGGCCCAACATGCACATTGCTGAAAGGCAAAGTTTTCTCATAAGGTGGTTTATTTTAAATTATTGCCGACAAATGTAGGCCTGATGGAAATTGAGGTGCAAATTTTTAATGCACAGTTTACCGGCAGGCCCAAAACAAAAATGCCGTCCCGGAGAGGACAGCAAATGAACAATCTTCAGCGCTTAATGTTCGGAACACGGGCTTGCATCAGGGCAAGGTACCGGGCAGGCTCTTGCCCAGGTCTTCCACCTTCACCTTAGCCACGCCGGCTTTAATCATGCCAATTTCAATGGCGGCACCCTTGCTGAGGTCCACAATGCGGCGCATCCTGGGATGCATGCGGTCGTTTACCCGCACCAAAACTGTCTTTCCGGATTTCAGGTTGGTTACCTTCAGCCAGGTACCCAGCGGATACTGGTTGCTGGCACAGGTGAACTTATTCAGATCAAACTGGTCTCCGGTAGCGGTCTTCTTTCCGTGAAAGCTGCCACCATACCAGCTGGCCATACCAGTGCGCACGGAGCCCGACTTTTCGGACGCCGCATCCTTCTTTTCATCCTTAGAAGCAAAGGCATCAGGCGCAACCGCCAGACACATGCCCAGGATAAGCACAAAAAGGACCTTGAATAATTTGGTATGGTTCTTAATAAGGGTCATTCACTACGGTGATTAGATAGGCTGGCAATTATTATCTTATCATTGCCAGGCAGCCATGGTCTGCAAAAACCTTGCCTCCCTATCCATAATAATAGTGCAAAGGAACCAAATTCTGTCCACTTATGGAAGCCCTCCAGCCGACCTCACCCGCTAAATACCTGATTTTTAACGCTTTTTGCGCCATCCTGGCGGAAAAAAGCGGGTTTTATGCCAGATTTTCACCTGCTTCCCCCCTCCTGCTTTTGCTATTTTTTGGCATTTCCGGGCTTTTTTCACCGGTCGCACCCCTGCAGGCCCAGGGTCGTAACCCTTACAACCTACCCCTGACCACCTCTTCAAAAGCCTACCTTCAACAGTTGGACAGCAACCCGATGTTGCAAATGGTAAACCTGGAAAAACGGATTCCAGGGCTCAGAACGGATATCCGGTATGCCACTGCGCAGAATTTCACCCGCCAGGTACTGTACTACAAGCCGGCGGTTTTTTTGCGGAAAGCAGCAGCCGACAAGCTGGCGATGGTACAGGATTCCCTGCAGAAGTTCGGGTTGGCCATCCTGGTGTTCGATGGCTACCG
>JALOMZ010000193.1 GCA_025455205.1 Chitinophagaceae bacterium
GGCTGCACATGTGGATGAAGACCGATGCCCCGCAGAAAGAACAAAGCCGCCTGCAACCCGAGGTAGCCGTGCGCAGCTTTGATGAAGTGGTGGCTGGCATCTCGGAGGCAGAAGCCCTCTACGAAGCCAAACGCTGCCTCAGCTGCGGCAACTGTTTTGAATGCGACGGATGCTTCGGCGCCTGCCCGGAAGATGCCATCATCAAACTGGGCAAGGGCAAACGATACCAATTCAACTACGATGCGTGCACCGGTTGCGGCATTTGCTACGAGCAATGCCCCTGCCATGCCATCGAAATGATTCCAGAACCCGTAAATAACAGCAGCAATGGCCAGTAAGGACAAACTCATAGCAACCATCGATGGAAACGAAGCCACTGCGTATGTGGCCTACCGGGTAAATGAAGTATGCGCTATCTATCCCATTACCCCCAGCAGCAACATGGCCGAACTGGCCGATGAATGGGCTGCCAAAGGCACCCGCAACATCTGGGGCACAGTACCGGATGTAATGGAAATGCAAAGTGAAGGCGGCGCTGCCGGCACCGTGCACGGCGCCCTGCAAACCGGCTCCCTCACCACCACGTTCACGGCTTCCCAGGGCCTCATGCTCATGCTGCCAAATATGTACAAAATTGCCGGGGAACTCACGCCGGCTGTGTTTCATGTGGCAGCCCGCTCGCTGGCGGCCCAGGGCCTTTCCATCTTCGGCGACCACCAGGATGTGATGGCAGCCCGCAGCACCGGCTTTGCCATGCTCAGCAGCGCCTCCGTGCAGGAAGCGCATGACTTTGCCCTCATTGCCCAGGCAGCCACCCTGCGTACGCGCATTCCCTTTGTGCATTTCTTCGACGGATTCCGCACCTCGCACGAGGTGAGCAAGATTGAACTCATTCCGGAAGAGGTGATGCGCAAAATGATCCCCGATGAGCATGTTTTTGCGCACCGGCAGCGTGCCCTCAACCCGGATAATCCGTTTATCCGTGGTACCGCCCAGAACCCCGATGTTTATTTCCAGGGCCGGGAAACGGTGAACAATTTTTACCAGAAAACCCCTGCCATCGTAAGCCAGGTAATGGATGAATTTGCCGCCCTCACCGGCCGCCGTTACCAGCTGTATGAATACCAGGGAGCCCCTGACGCAGAACGCGTGGTAGTGATCATGGGTTCAGGTGCTGAAACCGCCAGCGAAACGGCCGCAGCCCTCAATGCTGCCGGCGAAAAAACCGGCGTGCTGCAGGTTCGGCTGTTCCGCCCCTTCGATGCAGAACTGCTGGTGCAGGCCATACCCGCCACCGTGAAGAAGATAGCCGTGCTGGATCGCACCAAGGAACCGGGAGCCAGCCACGAACCACTGATGCAGGACGTGCTGACCGCCTATGTGCATTGCCTGCAGCAGGGAACTATCAGCCAGCTCCCGAAGATCGTGGGTGGCCGCTACGGACTCAGCAGCAAGGAATTTACCCCTGCCATGGTGAAAGCCGTGTTCGATGAACTGAAAAAAGACCAGCCCAAAGACCATTTCACCGTTGGCATCAACGATGATGTGAGCCATACCAGCCTTACGTATGACCCATCTTTCACCCTCGATGAAAGCGGCTGGCGGCAGGCCCTGTTCTTTGGCCTGGGTGCCGATGGTACCGTTGGTGCCAATAAGAACAGCATCAAGATCATCGGGGAGAACACCCCCATGTATGGCCAGGGCTATTTTGTATACGACAGTAAGAAGAGCGGAGCCCGCACCGTTTCGCACCTCCGCTTTGGCAAGCAGCCTATCAGGGCGCCTTACCTGGTAAGCAAGGCCGACTTTGTAGCCTGCCATCAGTTCAATTTCACAGAGAAAGTGGAAATGCTGGAGTATGCCAAGCCCGGCGCCATCTTCCTGCTCAACAGCCCCTTTGGAAAAGATGAAGTGTGGAATGAGCTGCCCGGCAACGTGCAGCGGGCCATCGTGGAGAAGAAGCTCAAACTTTATGTGATTGATGCCACCACCGTGGCCCGTGATAACGGCATGGGTACCCGCATCAACACCATCATGCAAACCTGCTTCTTTGCCCTGGCAGAAGTGCTGCCCAAGGACGAAGCCATCCAGGAAATCAAGCACGCCATCGAGAAAACCTATTTCAAGAAGGGCAAGGCCGTGATTGAAAAGAACTTTAAAGCAGTGGATGCCACCCTGGACCACCTGCATGAAGTGACTATTCCTGCAGCAGCAACGGCGGTGGTGAAGCCCCTGCAAATTGTAAGCAAGGAGGCCCCGGCCTTTGTGCAGGAAGTGATAGCCCCCATGCTGGCAGGCCATGGCGATGAACTGCCGGTGAGCGCCATCAGCATCGATGGCACATGGCCCAGCGGGACAACGCAATGGGAAAAGCGCAATATCAGCGACCTGATTCCGGTATGGGAACCCGACCTGTGCATCCAGTGCGGCAACTGTTCGTTTGTATGCCCGCACAGCGTAATAAGGGCCAAGTTCTACCATGAAGACTTCCTGGAAAAAGCACCCGAAGGATTCAAATCGGCGCCCATCAACGCCCGCGGTTTCCCCGAAACCAAGTACACCCTGCAGGTATACCTGGAAGATTGTACCGGCTGCACCCTGTGTGTGGATGTATGTCCGGCCACCGATCCCAACAACCGGGCCCGCAAAGCCATCAACATGGACGAAAAGGCGCCGGTGCTGGAAACAGAACAGGCCAACATCAAATACTTTGAAGACATACCCTGGAACGATCGCTCGCGGATCAACTTCTCAACGGTACATGGTGCGCAGTTCCTGGAGCCCCTGTTTGAATTCAGTGGCGCCTGTGCAGGCTGCGGCGAAACACCCTACCTCAAGCTGCTGACCCAGCTGTTTGGCGACCGCTTGCTGGTAGCCAATGCCACCGGATGTTCTTCCATTTACGGGGGCAACCTGCCCACCACGCCCTGGGCCAAGAATAAAGACGGGCAGGGGCCGGCCTGGAGTAACTCCCTGTTTGAAGACAACGCCGAATTCGGACTGGGTATGCGCATCACGGCCGACAAGCAGGCAGAAATGGCAAACCAGCTGTTGAAGCAACTGGCACCTTCCCTGGATGAAGAACTGGCCAATGGCATCCTCATGGCTCCGCAGGTAACTGAATCTGATATTGTGTCGCAGCGTGCCCGTGTGAAGCAGCTGAAGAGCCTGTTGCAGCAACAGCAGGATTCCCTGTCGCGGCAACTGCTCAGTGTGGCCGACCAACTGGTGAAGCGAAGCGTTTGGCTGGTGGGTGGCGACGGCTGGGCCTATGATATTGGCTATGGAGGTCTGGACCATGTGCTGGCATCAGGTCGTAACGTCAATGTATTGGTGCTGGATACGGAAGTGTACAGCAACACGGGCGGACAGAGCAGCAAGGCCACGCCCACAGCAGCCACTGCCAAGTTTGCCGCCGCCGGCAAGCGGGTGGGCAAAAAGGACCTGGCCATGCAGGCCATCAGCTATGGTAATGTGTATGTGGCCCGGGTGGCATTTGGAGCCAACCCGCAGCAGGCCCTGCTGGCTATGCGCGAAGCAGAAGCCTACGACGGACCGTCGCTGATCCTGGCCTACAGCCACTGCATAGCCCATGGCTACGATCTCAAGGATGGCCTCGACCAGCAACACAAAGCCGTACAAAGCGGATACTGGCCCTTACTGCGCTACAACCCTGTACTGCGCAAGAAGAAGCTCAATCCCTTTGTGCTCGATTCACCCCGTCCCACCCTTCCGCTGAAGGAATACGCCTACCATGAACTGCGCTATAAGGTGCTGGTGAATACACACCCGGCCGAAGCAGAAGAGCTTATGAATATGGCACAGGAAGTAGTGAATCTGCGGTGGAAGAACTATGAGGAATTGGCCACAAAATCGGCCAGCGATTTTACACCGGTAGCATAAAACAAACACAACATGAATCTAGGAACAACATACATGGGGTTGAAGCTGGAATCGCCGGTGGTGGTTTCGGCATGCCCGCTGAGCGAAGACATCGGCAATATCATGCGCATGGAAGATGCGGGCGCCGGTGCGGTGGTGATGTTCTCACTGTTTGAGGAACAGATCCGCAGCGACAATGCCCGCTTTGAGGCTGTGTCGCAGGCCACCAGCAATGCCTTTGCGGAAGCATCCGACTTCTTTCCAAATATTGAGGAGTATCATGTGGGGCCGCATGAATACCTGGAGAAGATCAGGCAGGCCAAGGCCCGCACCTCCCTGCCCATCATTGCCAGCCTCAACGGCATCACCAGTGAAGGATGGATAGAGTATGCCATGCTGATGGAGGAGGCAGGGGCCGACGGACTGGAAGTGAATATCTTCTTCATCCCTGCCGATATCCATTCAACTGGTCAGCAGGTGGAACAACGCTACCTGGACATCGTAAAAGCCATTCGCAAATCGGTGGCTATTCCCATTGCGGTGAAGCTGAATCCTTATTTCAGTGCCATCGGCAATATGTCGAGGCGGCTGTATGAAGCCGGGGCCAACGCCCTGGTGTTGTTCAACCGCTTCTACCAGCCCGATTTCGATATACAGCAGCTGAAAGTACTGCCCAACCTGCAGTTCAGCGATCCTGCCGAGATCCGCCTGCCCTTGTTGTGGCTGGCTATTCTGCACGGCCGTGTGCCGGTATCCCTGGCAGCCACCAGCGGTGTAAACAGCTACAATGAGGTGGTGAAGTATATCCTGGCCGGAGCCGATGTGGCTATGACCGCCTCGGCCCTGTACAAGAATGGAATTGACTATATCACAGTGATGAACCATGGCCTGCGCAACTGGATGAAGCATAAAGGCTTTGAAAGTATTGATGCCTTCAAGGGTGCTATGAGCCAGCAAAATATCTCAGATCCTACAGCTTACGAAAGGGCCAACTACATTCGGATCCTGGAAAGCAAGCGATAGGAAA
>JALOMZ010000194.1 GCA_025455205.1 Chitinophagaceae bacterium
ACTGCTGACCAAGGAACAGGAACTGGAAATAAAACTCCAGAAACTGCTGCTGGATGAACGCACCAAGCTGACAGAGACCATCCGCCAGGAAGAGGCCGAGAAAATAAGGCTGAAGGAAAATGAATACCAGCTCAAACTGAAAGAACTGGAGGAAAAATTTGAGCAGCAGCGCAAGTTGGCAGAAGAAATGAAACGCAAGGCCGAACAGGGATCCATGCAAACGCAGGGTGAAGTGCAGGAACTGCTGCTGGAAGAGTTGCTGCGCAGCGCTTTTCCGTTCGACGAAGTTAGTGAAGTAGGCAAGGGCGTTCGCGGGGCAGACTGCATGCAAACGGTACGTAACAAATTCGGGCAGGATTGTGGCCGCATCATTTTTGAAAGCAAGCGCACCCAGGCCTTCAGCCAGGACTGGATTGAGAAGCTGAAAGCCGATATGCGCAGCCAGGGCGCCGATGTGGCAGTAATAGTTACCCAAACCCTCCCGCGCGATATGGAACGGTTTGGCGAAAAGGATGGCGTATGGATCTGCACCTTCCCCGAAGTGAAGGCACTGGTGCATGTGCTTCGCGAAGGCATCCTCAAAGTGGCCGCTGCCATGCGCAGCCAGGAAAACAAGGGCGACAAAATGCAGTTGCTCTATGCCTACCTCACCAGCAATGAGTTCAGCGAGCAATGGCGGGCCATCCGCGAAGGATTTGTGAGCATGCGCCAGTCCATCATCAAAGAAAGGGAGCAGATGGAGAAGCTCTGGAAGGCCCGCGAAAAGCAGCTGGAGAAAGTGCTGCTCAACATGGCTCATTTCAAAGGTTCCATTGAGGGCATTGCCGGGCAGGATTTTGAACTCAACCTGCTGGAAGATGGCGATGAGGAACTGCAAGACGCCAATAACCCATAACGAACATGCATCCTGCCAAAAAGGATACTGCAGCACCAATACAAATCCGTTATTTATATAGACGGATCCTTGCCATGGTATGCATCGGAATTTTTTCACAGCTCCCGCTATGTGCGCAGGCACCTGTCGATTCTTTTCCGCACGATCCTTCCTATTATAAAACCTACGAAGGCTTCCTGGCAGGCAGGGTGTACCTGTCGCGCAAGTACACCACCCTGCTCATGAAGAGCCGGCAAGCCCCGGAGGCCAGTTTCCGCTACCGGCCCAACTCCGACCTCACCCTGGGCGTTGGCGGCACTTACAACTGGCTCACCATCAACCTGGGGTTCGGCTTCGATTTCCTCAACCAGCACCGCAGCAACCGCGGAGAGACCAAATACTTTGACCTGCAAACCCATTTGTACGGCCGGCGCGTGTTACTGGACCTGTATGCCCAGCGCTATGAAGGATTCTTCATCAGCGAGACAGACAAACAGCCCCTGCCCGAGCCCTACCTGAAAGGAGACCTGGCAACCACCCAATTGGGTTTCAGCTATCAGTACATGCTCAACTGGAAGCGGTTCAGTGCGCGCGCAGCCATGCTGCAGTCGGAACGGCAGCTGAAACCAGCCGGCACCTTGCTGCTGGGCACTAATATGAACTATGTGAATGTGCATGCCGATTCCAGCATCGTACCCAGCCTGCCGGGCTACGAAAATCTGTCCCCCTTGTCGAGGCTCTTCACGGTAGAATTCGGTCCCTCCCTCGGGTATGCCTACAACTATGTTTTCCTGGAAAGGGTATTCCTGATGGGTATGCTTACCGGCCACCTCAACATGAATTACGTGGCGGAATACACACCCACCGGCAAGAACACCCGATTTGGCCTCAATCCCGACCTTTCCTACAAACTGGCCGCCGGTTTCAGCCAGAAGCGCTGGTCAATCGCCTTCACCTGGACGGATGCCCGGCTCTTTTTCAAATCGCAGCACTATAACAATTCCCTGGGGGCAGGTTCGTTCCGCCTGGCCTGGGTGTACCGCTTCATTGCCGGTCCCAAACTGCTGAAGACCATGGAACCCGTGGATCGCATCTACTACAAGGGATACGAGCGGTACAAGCGCCTGTCGTCTAAACTGAAACCCAGCTCATTACTAAAGTAGGCCACCAGCGGAACGGCAGGTGCAGCAATACTTCTGCGTCCTTGTTGAACAATGCCTGGATGATGCCGGTGTCAGGTCCATGAAACTCTATGCTTTCAACGTGCAGATGCTGGCGAAAGTCTATGCCGCCCAGCCCGTACCATTTGAACATGGCTTCCTTGGCACTCCACAGGGTGGTGGCTGTTTCCACCAGCAGGGTTGTATTATGGGGCACGCATTCAGACCGTTCACGGGCATTGAGGAATTTGGGCATGATGGTGAGGATGCGTTCGGTTGGCACTTCAATGTCAATGCCTACCCTTCTTTCCGTGCTCACAATGGCGGCAGCGTAATCCCCGCAGTGGGAGATACTGAAATGATGCGATTCCTCCGGCAGGTAAGGCTTTCGGGTGTCTGCGATCTGGATGAGCGACAGGGGAAAATCGGGGAACAGGTGTTGCAGGAGGTACCGGCCGGCCAGGTGCTGCAGCCGCTTGTGGCTATGGGTGAACTGTCGGCTGAGCGGCACCTTTTCCAGGAAAAAAGCCTCCTCCTCCGTGATGTGCCATATGCCCAGCCGGGTGCATTCGTCGATAGTTTGTGAATAAAAAAGGGGCATAAAACAAGGGGCAAATCGCAAATTGCAAGCACCCCTACAAAAGTACTGCACAATGATTCTAAGCGACACCAGGATACTGGAAGAAATGAAAAAAGGCACCATCGTGATCGAGCCCTACCGCCGCGACTGCCTCGGCAGCAACAGCTACGACGTGCACCTGGGCGGTACCCTGGCCACCTACCGCGACCATATCCTGGATGCCAAAAAGCACAACCAGATTGAATACTTCGAGATCCCCGATGAGGGCTTTGTGCTGTACCCCCATGTGTTCTACCTGGGCGTAACCCTGGAGTATACGGAAACCCATGCCCATGTACCGTTCCTGGAAGGCAAATCCAGCACGGGCCGACTGGGCATAGACATCCACGCCACGGCCGGCAAAGGGGATGTGGGATTCTGCGGCAACTGGACACTGGAAATATCGGTGAAGCAACCCGTGAAGGTCTACAAAGGCATGCCGGTAGGACAGCTTATCTATTTCCCGGTCGACGGAGAAATTGAGGTGGCCTACAACCAGAAAGCCAATGCCAAATACAGCGGGCAACCCAACCGCCCCATTGAAAGCATGATGTGGCGAAACAAGTTTTGAACCTGTGTCAAAGGTGGCAACCCTGCTGCTGATCAGGCCACCCAGGCGCCGCTGAGTAAGCCGTCTTCCACCTCCACATCAATATATTCCTGGATGGTAGTAGCCAGGCTGAAACCCACATAATCGGGCTGGATCGGGAATTTCTTGTGCGTGC
Source organism: Chitinophagaceae bacterium (assembly GCA_025455205.1). Classification (GTDB taxonomy): domain Bacteria; phylum Bacteroidota; class Bacteroidia; order Chitinophagales; family Chitinophagaceae; genus Phnomibacter. Next base: position 3,379 of record JALOMZ010000194.1, read on the forward strand.
GGTCTACCAGTACGCAGGTCTGGATCTTGTCGGGAAAATGATCCAGGAAGGGCTTGATGGCATAGGTCAGTGTTTTGCCGCTGTTGGCCACATCATCCACCAGTACCACCACAGCATGGTCAAAGGATGGCACCCGGTCGAGTGTTACTTCCACCGGATGGCGCTTATCCATAGACACCTGTATCTCTTCGATGGTACCGCTGAAATACTGCGCCAGCGTTTCCCGAATCACCCCGGTCATGAGCACGCCGTTGTGCACTATGCCGGCCAGGATGATGCGGGTAGCATCGGTATTGCGCTCGGCAATCTCCAGGGCCATGCGTTCCAGTTTGAGGGCTATCTGTTGCTTGTTGAGGATATATGTTTTATTCACGCTTGTATTCCTTTCAGGCAAAATAACCACAATTCAGCCACAGAAGCACCCCTTGCCTTAATTTAGCCACTCTATTTTGAGCGCTATAAAACGATTGTATGCAATACCTCGCACAGGTTCTATTTGCCGCCATGAGTGCCTTTGCCATCTGGCTGTTTGCCCGGAATATCGGTAAGATCAGGCGGGTGATCCTGATGGGCCGGGATGAGCCCGTGGAAACCGACCGCAACCTGCGCCTGAAGAACATGCTCCTGCTGGCCTTTGGGCAGAAGAAGATGTTCCGCAACCCGCTGGTGGCCATTATGCACTTTGTGATCTATGCTGGTTTCATCATAATCAATATTGAGGTACTCGAAATAGTACTGGATGGCCTGCTGGGTACGCACCGGCTGTTTGCCCCGCTGCTGGGCAGCTTTTATGATTTTCTCATCAATGCCTTTGAGCTACTGGCACTGGGGGTACTCATCGTATGTGTGGTGTTTTTGGTGCGCAGGAATGTGCTCAAACTGAAACGCTTTGCCAGCAACGACCTCAACGGCTGGCCGCGCAGCGATGCCAACTATATCCTCATCACTGAGATCATCCTGATGAGCCTGTTCCTCAAAATGAATGCAGCAGATGGCGTGTTACAGGCCCGTGGTATAGCACATTATGCGGAGCATCCTACCGGACCCTTTGTGATAAGCGGCATGCTGCAACCCCTGCTCGATCAGTTCAGCACCGGCACCCTGCTGTTTACCGAACGGGCTTGCTGGTGGCTGCACATTGCCGGCATCTTTGCCTTCCTCAATTACCTGCCCTACAGCAAGCACCTGCACATCCTCTTTGCCTTTCCCAATGCCTGGTTTGCCCGTCCGGGCATTGACATGGCCCGGATGCACAATATGCCGGAAATACAAAAGGAAGTGGCCCTGGCCATGGGGCAGGACATCAGCCAGGATCCGGTGCTGAGCAAGCTGCCGGATGCGCCCCCCAGCCAGTTTGGCGCCAAAGACATTTTTGACCTCAGCTGGAAGAACCTGCTGGATGCCTACAGCTGCACCGAATGCGGCCGCTGCAGCGCTGCCTGTCCCGCCAACACCACCGGTAAGGCCCTGAGCCCCCGGAGCATCATGATGAAGACCCGCGACCGGGCCG
>JALOMZ010000195.1 GCA_025455205.1 Chitinophagaceae bacterium
ATTGTGTTTGATGCAGTTGGCAAAACCAGCCGGAAGGCATGTGCCGGACTGCTGAAGGCAGGTGGTCGTTTTGTAACCGTGGGCGGACTGGATACGGCCAGGGAAACCCAGGCGCAGATGCAGCAGCTGAAGGATATGTTTGAACAGGGCGCCCTGCATGCCCATATAGACCGAACGTACACGCTGGAAGAGATCGTGGAAGCCCACCGCTATGCCGACCTTGGCCGGAAAAAGGCCAACATCGCAGTAAGGGTGGGGTAGCTGCACCTATCGGTAGCTATCCCTGATCCGGATGTACCAAATGGATAGTAAATTTTAAATGTGTGATCTGGGCCAATTCATTAGGGTGCAGTGAAAGCGCCCGGTTGCCGGCATGGATGTGGTAAGGATATGAAACGCACCATGGCAGTGGCCTCAGAAATTGCCCAGTATCTGCTCCAGTTCGTGCTCGGTTTTCACCAGTACGTCGCGGGCCTTGCTGCCCTGGTTGGGGCCCACAATGCCGGCCGACTCCAGTTGGTCCATCAGCCTGCCTGCACGGTTATAGCCCAGCTTCATGCGGCGCTGGATCAGGCTGGTGCTGCCCATCTGGTGCTGCACAATCAGGCGGGCGGCCTCTTCGAAGAGGCTGTCGCGGTCGTTGATATCGAAATCGCGGCCTTCCTGTTCTTTCTCATCCACATATTCCGGCAGCAGGAAGGCATCGGGGTACCCGCGCTGGGTGCCTATGAATTCGCAGATGCGCTCCACTTCGGGCGTGTCTACAAAGGCGCACTGCAGGCGGATCAGTTCGCCATTATGGCTGATGAGCATATCCCCCTTGCCAATGAGCTGTTCTGCGCCGCCGGCATCCAGAATGGTTCGGCTGTCTATCTTGCTGCTCACCTTAAAGGCTATGCGGCTGGGGAAGTTGGCTTTGATGGTGCCGGTAATGATATTCACCGAGGGACGCTGGGTGGCAATGATGAGGTGGATGCCAACGGCGCGGGCCAGCTGTGCCAGGCGGGCAATGGGCATTTCAATTTCCTTGCCTGCGGTCATTATGAGGTCGGCAAACTCATCTACCACCAGTACAATGAATGGCAGGTACTGATGCCCCTTCTGGGGATTGAGCTTGCGCTTGATGAACTTCTCATTGTATTCCCGGATGTTGCGCACATGCGCTTCCTTGAGCAGGTCGTAGCGGTTATCCATCTCAATGCAAAGGGCATTGAGGGTATTTATTACCTTTTTGGTATCGGTGATAATGGCCTCTTCCTCCCCGGGCAGCTTGGCCAGGAAATGCTTCTCAATTACCCGGTACAGGCTCAGTTCAACCTTTTTGGGATCCACCAGCACCAATTTAAGCTGGGAGGGGTGTTTTTTGTACAGCAGGCTCACCAGTACCGTGTTAATACCTACTGATTTACCCTGTCCGGTGGCGCCCGCCATCAGCAGGTGGGGCATGCTGGCCAGATCGGCCACAAAATGCTCGTTGGCGATGGTCTTGCCAATGGCAATGGGCAGGCTGAACTTATTGTTGAGGTACTTGTCGCTGCTCAGCAGGCTTTTCATGCTCACCACATTCTTGCGCACATTGGGCACTTCAATACCAATGGTGCCCTTGCCCGGAATGGGGGCAATGATGCGGATGCCCAGGGCTGCCAGGCTCAGGGCAATATCATCTTCCAGGTTCTTGATCCGGCTGATGCGCACACCGGGTGCAGGCACAATCTCATACAGGGTAACAGTAGGGCCTACCGTGGCGCTGATGCGCTGTATGGTGATGTCATAATTCTTCAGGGTGGCAATGATCTGGTTCTTGTTGGCTTCCAGTTCGGCCTGATCGGCTATCACTTTTTCGCTGCCATGGGTATCCAGCAGGTCCAGCCCCGGGAATTTGTATCCCTTCAGGTCCAGCGAAGGATCGTAGGGTTCCAGTTCGCGGGTGATCTCAGGAATACTACCGGTGGCTTCCGGCAATTCCTCTTCCTCGGAAGCTGCCGGATCATTGTTGAGCTCCAATTCCAGGTCACTCCGGGGTTGTGCAGGTATTTCTCGCACGGAAACGGGTGTGATTTTTCGGGGTGCGGGTGCCGGTGGTTCGGGTTCCTCGGTCTCTTCCTCGTCGGGCAGCTCCTCGGCCACCACAGCTGCTTTGGGCGGCAGGGCCACGGAAATCAGGTTGTCGAGCGTGTCACTGCCTTCCGACAGGTCCATGGCGTTGATCGGATCCCGGGGCTGTTCCTGCTTGGGGGGCAGCATCACGGCCACACCGCCATCGCCGGAGAGGCTGTTGCCACTGGATGGTGGGGCAGATGTATTGGCGCCGGTTTCAGATTCCAGGGTTGGGGACTGTGCCGCCAGGCCTTCTGCATACAGGTCGTTGATGGTTTTACCGGCAGCTGGCGGCATCCAGGGATTGGCTGGCTCTGCCACCGGTGATGCCACTGCCGGGGCGGCTGCTTTTTCTGCGCCGCTTTCAATGATCAGCGAAGGGCCTGCCGGCTGGGCAGGAGCCTCGCGGCTTTCTGCAGGCGCGGCAACAGGCGCGCTGGTTTTGGCGGGCAGGTGGAAGCGGGGATTGAATCGCCATATCACCCAGGCCATGCCAGCCACTAACAACAACAGGCCCGTGCCGGTTTTTCCAATAAGGTTACTGAGGTATTGGCTGCATAGCTGCCCAACGGCACCCCCATAGCTGAAGTCGGTATCCGGCAGGGCAAAGGCCAGGGCCACGCTGAAGAAAACAAGTCCGGTAATGGTGTACTTCAGATTGCGTGCAAGGGAGAATATTTTCTTTCCGAAAATGAGGTTTACTCCCAGTACAAAGGGGAAGGTGCACAACAGGAATGATGCCAACCCGAAACCCTTGAACACCAGCTGATGGCCGGTCCAGGCACCCAGCCTGCCCAGCATATTGTCCACGGGCAGGTTTTCTGCAAACAGAAAATTGGCGCCGGCAGCAAATACCTTGTCCTGATCCTGCCGCCAGGTGAAACAATAGGATACCAGTGCCAGGAAGAGCAGGATGCTGAACACCAGCAGGCTGAATCCGCTGATCTTATGTGTCCGTTCATCGCGCACCACCTCGGCAACGTTCACGGTCTTTTCCTGCTCCTGTTTGAGGCCTCCCTGTGATCCCAGCTTTCTTTTCTTTCCTTGTGTAGCCATGTGTAAATCCAAAGATAACGGGCCGGCCATGGTTGCCCGCAAAAGAAAAAACCCACCGGGTGGGGATTTATTGCCATTGGTCTTGCATCGTCATTACCCTTGATCTTTTTCGGGCGCGGCAACCCGTGCCGGAGCCGGTACCTGAAAGTCGGCAATCGCCTACCTGCTGTTTTGCCTGGATGCCAGTACCTGCAGCACCAGCAATATGATGCCGCTGGCCAGCAGCAGGAACAGTCCGGCCTGCGGATGAACGGCCGCCCCCGGGAACCTGTCGGGTTCCTGCAGGCTGTTGTTTTGTGCCCACAGCCTCATGATACGGATGCTGGCAAAGATGGTGATATACCATCCGGCCACCCAGCCCGGCCATGCCATCCAGGTACCACCTTTCAGCCAGCCCCATGCCTGCAGGGCACCCGCGAACAAGAGGAAGGAGCCCGCAATTTTACCGCTGTGCTCCCTGATCAGCCAGGTGGAATAGGAGCCTCCATCCAGCAGTACTTGTTCCGAGGGCAGGAACAGCGACAGCAATCCCGCAGCATAAGCGGCAAACGCAGCTCGCAAAAGGGCTTGCATGGAAAGGCGGAGCATGGAAGCGAAAGACATGATGATATTAGGTGGAGAATTCGGGTCTAAGGTAGTAAGGATGCAGTCCAATATCATATTTACCATAGCCGGAATCCTTGACCTTATAGGTCAGGTGGTCGCTGCTAATCCGTTGCAGGGTGTCGGTAACAGCCCGGCCTGATTTTGCCAGTATGAATGCGGGTGTCCGCATCGCCATTCCCGGGTAGGCATTCTTTCTTAAGGTTTGGCTGCATGGTAAGGCTGGCTGCAGGTCTTGATGAGCCAAAATAACTTAGGTTTGCTGCGATGGTCTCAAAATCAATTGACATAGGTTCTAATGCCTTGCTGCCTTATGAACCGCATTCCCGCAGGTTGCTGCTGGAATGGGCGCCATCCCACCTGCATGTGCTGCTGTGGAACAAGGGCACCCAGAGTATAGAAGGATTGGAGTCTTACCAGGGAGAAATCGCGGATGAAGAGGCCTGGGAATGGGTGCTGGCCCAAAGCCGCCTGCTGCCGTTGAGCGATGTGGAAGCACTGCTGCTGTCGGCAGGTCCGCGGGTGCTGCCCATACCGGGTTCGCTGTTTCAGGCAGACCGGGTGGCGGCCGAAATGAACCTGCTGCTCGGAGCAGCAGAATGGCAGCATCTGGGCGCCGACCTGGTGCCCGCCCACGATATGGTGATTGCCTGGCAGATGCCGTCGGCCCTGCTGGACATGCTGCAGCAACATTTTGGCACGCTCACGCACCGGCACCTGCTCTCTCAACTTCTGCAACAACCTTCGCCCACAGGGCTTTCAGGACAACTCATTGTAGCGGAAAGATCTGTGCTCTGCCTGCTGCAGCACCAGCATGCAGTGCTGTTTGCCGGTTCACTCCCGGTGATGGAGGAAGATGACCTGTCATACCGCCTGCTGAATATCTGCCGGCAACACCAGGTAGACCCGCAAGAAGTGCCCTGGCAGCTGAGTGGTACCATCGAGCAGGATTCGCCCCTGTACAAGGGCATCGCGCTATTCCTCCGGCAACTAAGCTGGCTGCCGGAGTCCTGGAGCCTGCCCGGTCAGGTGTCGGCCCGGTATTTCGCTCATTTAACCCAGGCATTGGTATGAGAATAATTGGAGGTAAATGGGGCGGCCGCAGGATCCATCCGCCCACCAAAATG
>JALOMZ010000196.1 GCA_025455205.1 Chitinophagaceae bacterium
AAGGGGCTTTTTTAGTATGGTTTCAGATATTCTGTTTACAAATCTCAGGCCCGCTGCTGCAACCTGGCGCCCACTACGCCGGGAATGGTGGGTTCACCCTGGAAGATCCAGCGAATCATCTGCTCGGCATTGCGCTGGTTGTTGAACAACCCTTCCAGCACCTGCATGCGTTCGGAAAAATTGTGGTAGTTGTAGGGCTGGTTGAACAGTCGCTCAATGGCATGAATCATGTCTTCGCGGCTGTTGGCTATTTCACAGCAGCTCTTCAGGGCGGCGCCTTCCACGCCGGCATCATTTACCAGGCAGTGACGGCCATAATAGAGGGCGTTGATCAGTTTCAGCTTGATGCCCGTGTTATTGAAGGAGGGCAGTATGTTCACCTGTGCCTTCCGTATCAGTTCTTCCATTTCCTTTTCCTGCGGGTTGGCCACCATGCAGGTATGGGGTTGGGCGTGCGCCAGTTTCTGCAGCCGGGCAGAAGGATTCTTGCCGGCCACCACAAAGGGCACTTCCAGTACGGAAAATACTTCCTGCAGCAGCCAGGTGGCCGCATATTCGTTTTCCGGCACGCTCAAATTGCCATGGTAGAGGCAGAAGCTACCCCTGGCCCCGTTCCATTCCGGGGCAAAATCGGGCAGGTACAAAGGCAGGAAGTCCACACTGTCGTACCCCAGCTCCTGGTGAAATACATCGAGGTCTTTTTCCGTCACTGTCCAGAACGTGGCTTTGCCGGCCAGGTTCTTCTCATACACTTTCAGCAATTTGCTTTCCCGCTGGAAGTATAGTTTCTTGAACAAAGAGGGCGTGGTTTCTGCCAATTGCTCATAGTACCGGTATTCCACATTATGCAGTCGTACAAAACAACGTTCGCGGGGGAGTTGCCCGGTATGTACAAAATAGGTGCAATGGATGCCTTCCATCAGGATGGGGTAGTCGTCTTTCAACAGGTTGCTGAGCAGCTGCTCGCTGGCCCGGCTGGCAACAATGTGGGGCACACCGTTTGACAGGCTGTGCAGGGCCGACAGGCGCTCATAATAATGCACCTCGGTGCAATATTGGTTCAGCACAGGCTGTCGGCCACGACCGTATTCAAAGCAGTGGAGGTGAATGTTTACCCCGGCCTGGTGCAAAGCCTTGATTTTGTAAAACAGGTCGAAAACACCCCCATAATCCACTGGGTAGGGTACATCCAGGCATACTATATGTAGGTGCTTTTTATCCACGGGGTGGTTGCTTGGTTGGGTTAGTGAACAGGAAACAGTTGTTGCCAGAAGGAAAGGAGCCGGGCCGATTCGGACAACCAGTTCCATGTGCCGGCGGCTTGCCGGGCATTCTCTTGCAACCGCTGATATAGAACGTTGTCGGCCAGTAATTTGTTCATGGCGGTGGCCAGGCATTCCGGCGTGGTATCATTTACCAGCAGGGCTACCTCATGCTGCCCGTTGAGGGCCCGGTATTCCGGATAGTTCACACATACCTGGGGTATGCCAGCCTGCACGTAGTCGAAAAAGCGGTTGGCCAGGGAGTGGTATTGGTTCAGTCCGGTATTGTCAAACAGGGTCAGTCCGGCAAAGGCCCTGGGGGTGATGGCCTGCAATACCTCGGGTTTGAGGTGGCCCGTCAGCAACACTTTGTGCTGCAACTGGTGTTTTTCCACCAGGGCCTGCACCTGCCTGAAATAGTTGCCGTTGCCGGCTATTACCAGGGGCAGGGCCACCTGTTGCATGGCCGGAATGAGGGTGTCGAAAGCCCGTCCCTCATTTACCGCGCCCTGGTAGAGAAAGAACCGGGAGGGCAGCGTGGGCAATCCGGCCACGGAGTCCGCTGCCTGATGGCGGGGCAAAGGCATATTGCGGATAACGGCATACTGCACCCCGTACCGACGATTGAATTCGTCTGCAATAAACTGATTTACAGTGTATCCGGAAGGATATCTCGGAACAAACATTCGTTCTGCAAGGCGCCAGGCTGCATAGATCCAGGGGCGTCTTTTCACCTCGGTGAGTTCGGTGAACAGCTCATGGGCGTCGTATACGCGGGGCAGCCGGAATTGGCGCGACACCAGGTAGCAGGGTATGATGGTATCCAGGTCAATGGCGCAGATGGCCAAAGGTTGTGCGGCCAGCCGGGCTGCTTCCTGGCGCAGCCAGCGGTACAGGGTCCGGTTGTAGTTCAAGTAGAAACCTTTGCCGGACAGGGGGTGCACCGGCAGCCGCACCTGGCGGTAGGGGCGCTGGTCGGTGGGGAGCGATTCGGGCCGCTGGATGCCCACCAGGGTAACTTCGTAACCGGCCTGGCTGAGGGAGGTGCATATCCGCTGCATGCGCTGGTCGTAGGTAAGGTCATTGGTGACGGTGCATATTATGTGGGGGGTAGCCATGCTTGCGGGTTCGTTAACAATCTGCAAACTAAATTCCTTTCGCCGATATTTTTATTTCCGGGATTTTGCCATACTTTTGCCGCCCATTTAATTGGATGCATTAATCGGATAACACAAAAAGAAAAATCGGATGCCTTATTTAACCGTTGAAAAGAAAGCCAAGATTTTCGAAACCTATGGTGGCAACGCGAAAAACACCGGCTCTATCGAAGGCCAAATCGCTCTGCTGACTGAGCGTATCTCCGCTTTGTCTGCCCATCTCCAGCAAAACAAGAAGGATTTCAGCACCCATCGCGGTCTCATGAAACTGGTTGGTCAGCGTAAGCGCCTGCTTACCTACCTCAGCAAGCACAACCTGCAGGGTTACCGCGAGCTCATCGAAAAACTGGGTATCAGGAAGTAACATGTGCCTGGCATAACGATATAATCCCCAATTGGCAGCAGCTGATTGGGGTTTTAATATTATGCCGCTTTTTGCTTTCTGCCTGGATCCCAACCAGCTTCAGGCTGGTATTTGCCATTTTATTACACCCCTTCAAAATCTTGGAACATTATGTTGACACAACCCCATTCCGTTGTCATTAACATGGGCACAGACAAGCCCATTACCATAAGCACAGGCCGCCTGGCCCGCCAGGCCGATGGCGCTGCCCTGGTGCAGTGCGGCAACGCCTACATGCTGGCCACCGTTTGCGCCAGCAAGGAACCCCGTCCCGGTCAGTCCTTTTTCCCCCTGACCGTTGACTACCAGGAAAAATTTGCCTCTGCAGGCCGTATCCCCGGCTCTTTCTTCAAGCGTGAAGGAAGGCTCAGCGATTATGAAGTGCTGATCAGCCGCCTGATCGACCGTGCCCTGCGCCCCCTGTTTCCGGAAGACTACCTCTGCGACGTGCAGGTGCTGGTTACCCTCATCTCCAGTGATCCCGAGGTGATGCCCGATGCCCTGGCCTGCCTGGCTGCTTCTGCTGCCCTGGCCGTATCGGATGTGCCCATCCAGGAAATCATTTCCGAAGTGCGCGTTGGCCGCCTGAACGGTGAATTGATTGTGAACCCCACCCGCTCTCAGCTGAAGGAGTGTGATATGGACTTCATCATTGCCGCCACCGACCGCAATATCATGATGGTGGAAGGTGAAGCCAAGGAATGCCAGGAAGAAGACCTGGTGAAAGCCCTGGGCGTGGCCCACGAAGCCATCCGCAAGCAGATTGCCGCACAGGTGGAACTCCGTGCGAAAGCCGGCGTTACCGGTAAGCGTGATTTCACCAAGCCGTACCGCAATGAGGCCCTGGAGCAGAAAATCAGCGAGCTGGCCCGCGAAAAGATGTACGCCATTGCCCGCAGCGCCTCTGCCAAGCATGAGCGCAGCGATGCGTTCAGCAAACTCTTTGATGAGGTAAAAGAAGCCCTGGGCGAGCTGAGCGAAGAAGATGCTCCGCTGGTTGGTCATTACCTGAGTGATCTGCAGTACCACGTGGTACGCGACATGATCCTCGACGACCGCATTCGCCTTGATGGCCGCGACCTCACCACGGTGCGTCCGCTGGATATGATGGTAGACCTGCTGCCTTCTCCGCATGGTTGCGCACTGTTTACCCGCGGCGAAACCCAGTCGCTCACTACGGTTACCCTGGGTACCCCGCTGGATGAACTGCTCATTGAAAGCGCCGCCACCAGCGACTATACCAAGTTTATCCTGCATTATAACTTCCCGCCCTTCAGCACCGGCGAAGTGAAGCCCATGCGTGGTCCCGGCCGTCGCGAAGTAGGCCACGGCAACCTGGCCCTCCGCAGCCTGAAGCAAATGATGCCCGGCAACGAATACCCCTACACCGTACGTGTGGTGAGCGATATCCTTGAATCCAACGGCTCCAGCTCCATGGCTACTGTTTGCGCCGGTTCGCTGGCCCTGATGGATGCAGGGGTGCCCCTGCCCAAGCACATAAGTGGCGTGGCCATGGGTCTTATCACCCGTGCCTCCGATGGTAAATATGCTATCCTGACCGATATCCTGGGCGACGAAGATCACCTGGGCGATATGGACTTCAAAGTAACCGGCACCCGCGATGGTATCTGCGGTGTGCAAATGGACATCAAGGTAGATGGCCTGAGCATGGACGTAATGCGGGAAGCCCTGCAACAGGCCCGTGCCGGCAGAATGCATATTCTGGATGCCATGTACGAAGCCATGCCTGCCGCCCGCGCAGAGGTGAAACCCCATTCGCCGCGCATGGTGAAGATGTTCATCGACAAAGAATTCATCGGCGCTGTTATAGGACCCCAGGGTAAGGTAGTACAGGAAATCCAGAAGGTAACCGGCACCACCATCACCATTGAGGAGAAGAACAATATGGGTGAGGTGAGCATCTTTGGCACCAACAAGGAAGGCGTGGACAACGCTGAACGCTGGGTGAAGGGCATTGTGGCCGTTCCCACGGTGGGCGATGTATACGAAGCCACCGTGAAGAGCATCATGCCTTATGGCGCCTTTGTGGAATT
>JALOMZ010000197.1 GCA_025455205.1 Chitinophagaceae bacterium
CCGATCTCTTTGTGGTGATCGGTACCTCGCTGGTGGTATATCCTGCGGCAGGATTGTTGCACTACACGCCCCGCAGCATCCCTAAATTCATTGTTGACCGCCGCATTCCATCTGTGTCGGGCATCTCCCACCTGGAAACCATTGAACTGCCTGCCACGCAGGGCATTCAGCAGCTCACCAACATGCTGCTCCGCCTGGCATAAGTAGCAGACGCAAATAGGTTAGTCTTTGAAATCGGTTACATTGTATGCAACAGACTTCAGCCTGAATTCGCCGTAGGTGAAGGCGCTGTCGGGATACACCCATACGGCATCGCCCTCCTGCAGCAACTGGTACCCATTGCCCGCTGGCCCATAATGGCGGCAGGGCGTGAGGAAGGGGTAGGATTTCATGTCGTTGATCTCCGTACGGTCGTGCGATTCAAAATTGATGAGCCGGCCTGCCTTATCGAAGAACAACCTGGCCTGTATGGTGATATCGCCATTGGTGAAGCTGGCATCGGCCGTGAGGGAGTCGATGCTTGTCCAACGGATCCTGGGATCAATAAGGATCGAAGGCGCCAGCAGGCACATATCGTTGAACAGGGTCACCGTTTCTGCTTTGTTCATAACAGGGCCATCGAGGTGAGCCACGCTAATCAGTCCGAACAGCCTTACATCCATGCTGGCCTTTGCCTGTTGGTAGCGATGATACCCGGGCACGGCAAAGCCTTTCATATGACCGGTCATGTAGAAATAGCGGGAGGGTTCGGTGAACGTATTATACTGCACGGATTCAAACGGAAACCAGTCGATCTTCCGGCTGCGCATGCGTCCTTCAAATTCCACCCGCATATTGTGTACGCGGGGCTTTCCCACGGCGCCATGGTAACGGAGATAGGCCTGTACAATGGGCGGCAGCGGCTGCAGGTCGGCTTCGGTTATGAGGGTGGGGGATGCAGGCTGGGAAGTGGCAATGGCTTGCCTGGCATCGCGCACAAAATGTTTGCGAAATTGATACTGGCCCATCTGCATCACCACTGCCACCAGGGCAATGATATTGATGATGCTGCCATATTTTGCATCCTGCCAGGTGCCAAATATGAGCGCCTGGGAAACGATCACGCCCAGCGCGGCAGGCATCCACCAGGAATGGCTTTTGAAAACCATCATGCCAACAGCCAGGAGGAACAGCAGGGCTGTGGCCAGCCAGATGAAACCCAATGGCATAGAAATCTCCTGGGTCAGATGGGTCACGGCCCCCGGCTTGTAGGCCTTGAAGAATCCCAGCAGATGGATCAGGCCATGCAGAAACAGGAGGATGGCCAGCACAACGCGGAACATGGTGATGGTTTTAAGGTCAGTTGCTCAATACAGTTGTCAAAGCTAATTCCTGCGCATAGGGTAAGGTATGATGGCTGTCATGATAGATGGAACTTTTTCCCGGTGTGTCTTGGGGCAAAAAGTAACCCCCTGCCATGGGGCAGAGGGTTGTTGGAATGTTCGTTGTGATCCTGCGGGATCATTGCTTAATAATCCTGTAGCTTGCTTTCTGGTCTGCCTGTGTCATTTCCAGCAGGTATAGTCCGGGTGGCAAGGCGCTGCCAATACGCAATGTTTGGCCCGCGTTTGCCACGCTTTGCATCATAACCCTTCCGGCCAGGTCGATCACCCGGATGCTTACCGGCGCCGCGGTGCCAGAACGTATCCGCAACAGGAAGTCACGGGCGCTGGGATTGGGGCTGATTTCTCCGGACAATGGCATATTGCCAGCAGCTGCATTTACACCGGTGCTGCCCATTTTGGTAATAGGGCTTGCGCTGTGCGGTACGGTCACCTGCATGTTTGCCTGGGTGGCATTGCCCGAACCATCTGTTGCGATGATGGTTATGGTGTATATCCTGCCCTTGCTGTTGCCACTCCGTTCGGCCCGCAGCATCAGGTGGTGGTCATCCACCAGTTGCCAGTCGGGGCCAGCCGGGCCATCGCCAGTGCCATTTTCTGTTTCATTACTGCTAACCAGCACCTGGGTGGTTACCGGGCCGCAATTATCCGTTGCCTGGTAGTTGAGCCAGATATTTTTCATGGTGTGGTCAGGGGGCCATAAAACAGCAGGCTGCGCCGATACTTGGGTAATCACGGGTGCTTCCTTATCCTCGACTGTAATGCTGAAACTGCAGGTGGCCGTTAATCCATAATAGCTGTAAGCCGCGAATTCAATCCAATGGGTGCCCGTTGGGAAGAATGCTCCGCTGGGCAAGCCCTTTGTTTGATAAACCATGGCATAACCACATGGGTTTTGGATGAAGGGCATCGCGTAATACACAAAGGCACCGCAACTGCCGGGGTCTGTTGTTACCACAAAATCCTTGGGACAGATAAGAACGGTGGGCGGGCAAACCTGTTCAAAGTAATAATAGCCCGACTGTCGGTAGAAATAGACATTATAGGTGCCGGCAGGTACCGGAATATTGGGACCATCCTGCCAGCCCACACCCGTGGGGAAGGTATTTGAGCCCCAGTTAATGGTCCAGCTGTCATTCAGCCGGAATTTTACCTCGCCAGTTTCGAATTTTTGGTTCAGGAGTGTATACACTACGCCATCTTCTGTGCCCATATTGATGTCTTCCATCCATCCGCCCAATGCACTGCCCAGTATGCCTACTGAAGGAGTGTTCAGCTTGAAAGTGTATGCGCCCGTGAGCCGGTTGAAGGTGATGTCATAATTGCCGGCCGGCACCCAAATGTTAGGGTCGGTGATATGGCCCGTACCGGTGGGGAAAGTGGTGCCACCCCAATTGATCGTCCAGCTGTCGTCCTGGCGGAAACGCAGTTCACCTCCCTGAAGTTCCGCTTTCTGCAAGGTGAATTCAATGCCATCCATGGTCTGCATGTTCAGGTCAACGCTCCAGTTGTAGGGCGGAACAGCGCTGCCGATGATGCCAATGGAGGTTGCACATCCAATGCATTTGAATTCATAAGCGCCTGTTTCCCGGTTGAAGCTGATATCATATGTGCCTTCAGGTATTGGAATATTGGGACCATCCTGGTAGGCTGTGCCCGAGGGGAAGTAAGGACCACCCCAATTGACGGACCAGTCTTTGTCCTGTCGCAACTTGAGCTCACCGGCTTTGAGGGGATAGCTTTTCAGTGTATATATCACACCATCCGTTGTTTGCATGGATACACCGGCTGTCCAGTCGTACGGGGGCACCGCTGATCCGATGATCTCGATATCATGGGGTGGCAGGGGCGCCATTTTCTCCAGCACTATATTGTCGAAATACATGGCAGTGGACGATCCTCCCATTTCAAAGCTGAGCTTGTGCAGGGGAAAGGTCTTTCTGACATCAAAATCCAATTGTATCGTTTGCCATTTGGCATCTGCTGAGTGGCTGTATTGGTTGCCCAGAAAGTTGAGCCATGATCCCTGGTTCTCACCGAGGAAGATGCCAAAGCTGCGGGGTGCGTCGGCACGTACGTCGAAGCTGAGTCGGTAACGGTAGTCTTTTTCCAGGAGGAAGCCCCACTGGACCAACTGCAGATCCCAGGTGTTGGTGCCCGCATTGGTGATGCTGTATTTACATACACCATCTTGTACCGCAGCGGTAAAGCTGGTTCCCCAATTGGCCCAGCTGCACCAGGTGTTGAGCGGTTCCAGGCCCGTGTAATAAGGCGTTATGGAAGAGGTGGTGTTGAAGCCGCCATCCGTAAGCAGGTTCTGTGGCGAAGCAGGGAAGAAAGACAACAGCCCGGCTGCCAGCAAAGCCAGCATGCGTTGAATTGTTTTCATGACCGCGATTTATTGGTATGGAGAAATCCCTGTGCAGGTGCCTTATATGCGAAAACTGTCAGGGAATGGCAGGATGATGAGCAACAGCCGCTATCAGCATTGACACTGCTGCCGGTTTAGGGAAGGGTCCATATGTTAAGATACAAAATGATATGTACAAATGCAAGCAGGCTGGAATGGATGGTTAAACGTTGGGTGTGCGGGGCAGAATAAACCAGTTTGTTTTGATGGGTCGTTTTGGGATACGTGTTACACCCTTGTTCCGAATTCGGAATTCTCAGGCAGACTGCTTCTTCTACAGGAATTAGTTATTGCGCCCTTTCAGGGCTTTGAATATCGCGTACGCCATAAGTTCCAGGGGCGTTGCCCCTGGCTGATATATGCCGCCCTTTCAGGGCTGGCTTTGCCGGCCAGGGTGCTGCACGAAAAGCCGGGCATTCATTGTTTTGTCCCTACAGGACAAGGGGTGCCGTGGCCGCGTTTTTGCCTACCGACATTTCGTCCCTGACGGGACGGGGAGTATGTATCTTTCTTTAATGATCGCACGCTGCACAAAGGGCTGACATCAATGGTCCCTTTAGGGACCAAATATTGGTAGCAAATCGGTCAGCGATGCAACCCCAGCGCCCCGTAGGGTCGCAATAAAATGCGGGGCATACACAAATCGTCGTGTTTTTTATTTTTTCCCTGCAGGGCAAGTGTCATAAGGGCTGCGTTACTTCCTACCGATATTTCGTCCCTGACGGGACGGGGAGGATGTATCTTTCTTGACTGATCGTACGCTGCACAAAGGGATGGGCTCAATGGTCCCTTTAGGGACCAAATGTTGGTAGCATTTCGACCAACGACCTCGCCCCAGCGCCCCGTAGGGTCGCAATAAAAACAGCGGACTGGTTTGATGTAATGGGTATTGCGCATTACCCGTACTGACCGCTTTGGAGCGGTCTGACAGGGGCTGCCAAACTCTTTTCCCAGCAGGGTCTCCCGGAGGGGACCCTGCGTCTTTGGAATCAAAACAATATTGGCGTCATCCGCCGGGTCCGCCACGCGCAAGGCTATGCAGGGAGACCCGTCGGGGAA
>JALOMZ010000198.1 GCA_025455205.1 Chitinophagaceae bacterium
ACACGGTCGAAGCGCTCGCGGGCGAACAGCGCGTCCATCCCGGCGCGGTCGGCAACGTCGAGCTTGACGAAGCGGAACCCCGGCCGGCCCTCGAGCCGCGCCAGGCGCGCCTGCTTCAGGGTGACGTCGTAGTAGTCGTTCAGGTTGTCGAGCCCGACCACCTCGTCGCCACGCGCCAGCAGGCGCTCGGCGGTGTGCATGCCGATGAAGCCGACGGCGCCGGTGAGGAGGATCTTCATTCGGAGCGTGTCCCGGTGGGTAGTCATTCGTAGGGGCTGCTGGAAGCAGCCAGCCCGCTCGCCATCGGCCAATCGAGCCATAGGGTCTCGAATCGGCATGCGCCGGAGCCGGTCAGCACCCCTCCAACTTCCCGATTATCCTGACCGTCGTCGAATGCCCGAGGCAATCCGTCACGGCCAGCAGCAGCTCGGCGACGCCCACTCGCGGGATTGACCAAGAGCGTCGATGCGAGCATCGTCGTTCGAAGTGAAGAAGGCGACGAAGCCATGCAACGCAGCCCCATGACGAATTTGGCGACGAGCGGAGCGGCGGCGGGCTGGTCGGGCGGTATGCTGCGCTTGATCGGTGTAGCCCGTCACCGTACGCACGCCGAGGCACCGACGACAGCGGCTCCAGCATGTCGAAATTCTTGCCTTTCTGCTGGATGTATTGGCCGGTGAAATAGCCAAACACCACCTGCACAATGGCTGGTATGGTGCTGATGATGCCTTCCGGGTCAAAGGGCACGCCTTCTCCTTTGTACACATGCGCCTTTCCCAGTATATCGATGTCAAACTGGGTGCCCACAAAACCCTGCAGGCTGTAGGGATCTGCCGGGTCGCCCAGCAGGCCGGCCATGGCCCAATAGAGCAGGAGGATAGACGCGCTGATGACAAAGCCCAGGCGTGGCTTAGTGAAAAACACGAGTATCGATGCAAAAAGATAGGCCAGGGCAATGCGCTGCAGCACGCCCAGGATACGTATGCCGCTGTCGGGTTTATTTGGATCAACCCAATACTTGAACACCAGGGTGTTTTCGGCAGACCATTTCACAAACGGGCTCCAGTTCAGGAAGAGCCCAATCAGGAAGATGAGCAGGAAGCGTTTGAGCACCTTTCGCCAGAATACCGGTGCTCCGGCCTCTTGCAGCCGGGGCATGACAAAGGCCATGGCGTTGCCCACGGCAAACAGGAAAAAGGGGAATACCAGGTCGGTAGGGGTGCAGCCATGCCAGGGGGCATGTTTCAGGGGGCCATAGATATGGCTCCAGCTGCCGGGATTGTTCACCAGTATCATGAGGGCCACGGTGGCGCCCCTGAAAACATCGAGGGAATAGTAACGCTCTTTCAAGGCAGGCAGATTTGGTGTATCTAAAGTCGGGAAAAAACCGCTGCCATGCATCCCGACCCTGCATTTGTTTTTTTCGGCCGCTAAACGGGGCTGGCGTGCTGATGACCACAGCCACCCTGGCCACCCCCTTGGCTTTGGGCCTGCCTCACCGGGCACGCCGCCTGGCCATTGCTTCTTTATTAGCTGCCCCGATTCCATTAGGTTTGCAGGATTCAACAAACACTATGTCTTTTCAGAAGAATATTCTCATTACCGGAGGGGCCGGTTTCATCGGCAGCCATGTGGTGCGGCTTTTTGTGACGCGCTATCCCCAATACCGCATCGTGAACCTCGATGCCCTCACTTATGCCGGTAACCTCGAAAACCTGAGGGATGTGGAATCGGCTCCCAACTATGTATTCAGCCATACCAACCTGGTGGATGCCGCGGCGCTGCAGCAGGTATTCTCTGCGAACCAGATCACCGACGTGATCCACCTGGCGGCAGAAAGCCATGTAGACCGGAGCATCCTGAGTCCCCTGGACTTTGTGTACACCAATGTGATAGGCACGGTCAACCTGCTGGAGGCAGCCCGTAAGTATTGGGCCGGCCAATATGAGGGAAAGCGTTTTTACCATATCAGTACCGATGAGGTGTACGGCGCCCTGGGCGATACAGGCCTGTTTACCGAAACCACCCGCTATGACCCGCACAGTCCTTACAGCGCCAGTAAAGCCAGCAGCGACCATTTTGTAAGGGCCTACGGAGACACTTATGGTATGCCTACCGTGGTGAGCAACTGCAGCAACAACTATGGGCCCTATCATTTCCCCGAAAAACTGATCCCCCTGTTCATCAATAATATCATGCACCATAAGCCCCTGCCCGTGTATGGCGATGGCCTGTACACGCGCGACTGGCTGTTTGTGAAAGACCATGCGGAAGCCATTGACCTGGTTTTCCACCAGGGACGGGTGCACGACACCTATAATATCGGCGGCTTCAATGAGTGGCGGAATATTGACCTGGTGAAACTCCTGTGCCGCCTGATGGATGAAAAACTGGGACGGCCCGCCGGTACCAGCGAGCAATTGATCACTTATGTGACCGATCGGCCGGGCCATGATAGGCGCTATGCCATTGATGCCACCAAGATCAACCGCGAACTGGGATGGAAACCCTCCGTTACCTTTGAAGAAGGCCTGAGCCAGACCATCGACTGGTACCTGGAGAATACCGAATGGCTGCAGCATGTTACCAGTGGCGATTACATGCATTATTACGAAAACCAATATAAGAACCGGCAGTAACCAGCAGCATGGAAATCATAGAAACACCCCTTAAGGACTGCTTCATCGTCAAAAACACCCTGTTTGGTGATCACCGGGGCTATTTCTTCGAGAGCTTCAATCACCGCAAGTTTTCTGAATTGACAGGATGGGAAGGACAGTTTGTACAGGATAACCAATCCTCCTCGGCCTTTGGTGTGGTGCGCGGCCTGCACTTTCAGCGGGGCGAGCATGCGCAGGCCAAGCTGGTGCGCGTACTGCAGGGGAAGGTGCTGGATGTGGCTGTAGACCTGAGGCCACACAGTCCCAGCTTTGGCAAGTCGTTTTCCATTGAGCTGAGCGATGACAACGCCTTCCAGCTCTTTGTGCCCCGGGGATTTGCCCATGGCTTTTCTGTGCTGAGTGAAACAGCCACTTTCTTTTACAAATGCGACAACTACTACCATAAGGCATCGGAAGGCGGGATACATCCCTTTGACGAAACACTTGCCATAGACTGGAAAATAGACCCGGGCACCGCCATGCTCTCTGAAAAAGACCGGCTTGCAGCATCCTGGGAAGCTTTTCTGCTGGAAGTGTCCTCCAGCTGAGTCCGTCAGGATGCTGCCGCTGCCCTGCTGCGCCGGCACCCATCCGTTTTGTACATAAAAAAATGAAACCATGAAAGGGATCATACTGGCCGGCGGAAGTGGTACCCGCCTTTACCCCATCACCAAGGGTATCAGCAAGCAACTGATGCCGATCTACGACAAACCCATGATCTATTACCCGCTGAGCGTATTGATGCTGGCGGGCATCCGGGAGGTGCTCATCATCACCACACCCGAAGATCAAAGCCAGTTTGTGCGACTGCTGGGCGATGGCAGCCAGATTGGATGCCGGTTTGAATATGCGGTGCAGGAAGTGCCCAACGGTTTGGCGCAGGCCTTTGTGATTGGGGCCTCCTTTGTGGGCCAGGATAAGGTGTGCCTTGTGCTGGGTGATAATATCTTTTATGGAAGCGGTTTCAGCAAACTGGTACAAAGCTTTAATGACGTAGATGGGGCTGCTGTTTTTGCCTATGAAGTGAGCGATCCGGAGCGGTATGGCGTGGTGGAGTTTGATGAGCAATTCAATGCCATTTCCATTGAGGAGAAACCGGCCCTTCCCAAGAGCAATTACGCCGTTCCCGGTTTGTATTTCTATGACAATACGGTGGTGGAGATAGCCCGCAATATTGCACCCAGTGCGCGTGGCGAGTACGAGATCACCACGGTCAACAATATTTACCTGCAACAGGGCAAACTGAAGGTGGGGGTGATGGACCGGGGCACTGCCTGGCTGGATACCGGCACTTTCGACAGCCTGCACGATGCTACCGAATTTGTTCGGGTCATTGAAAAACGCCAGGGGCTGAAGATTGGATGCATTGAGGAAGTGGCCTGGCGCATGGGATTTATTGACAGGAAACAACTGGATGCCTTGGCCGGACAACTGGAAAAAAGCGGCTATGGCCAATACCTCAGGCAATTGAAATAATACTTCGCCCTTGACCGGCACCCCTACCTCCATACGGTTTGCCATTATTGGCTGCGGCAGGATTGCTGCCCGCCATGCTGCGGTGATGTCGGCCTATGGCCGGCTGGTGGCCGTATGCGATGTGGATGCATCCCGGGCTTCCGGCCTGGGCGGGCAATACGGGGCTGCCACATACGATTCTGTGGAGGCCATGTTGCGTGAGCAGGCAGGGCAGCTGGATGTGGTGGTGGTTTGTTCTCCCAACGGGCTTCATGCCGTCCACAGCATGGCTGCCATGTGCCAGGGTGCCCATGTGCTCTGCGAAAAGCCCATGGCCATCAGCAGCGCCGATGCACAGGCCATGGTGGCGGTGGCCCGGGAAACCGGCAGGCACCTGTGGGTGGTGAAGCAAAACCGCTATAATCCGCCGGTGGCTGCAGTAAAAGAGTTGCTGGACAGCCAGCAGCTGGGCCGCATACTGAGTGTGCAATGCAATGCATACTGGAACCGACCCCCAGCCTATTATGCGGGCAGCTGGCGCGGTACGCTGGCGCTGGATGGCGGCACCCTTTATACCCAGTTCAGCCATTTCATCGACCTCCTGATCTGGTTTTTCGGGCCCTTCGAGCCCCTGTGCGTAACCATGGAAAACCAGATGCACCAGGGCGTTATTGAATTTGAGGATGTGGGCATGGTGCTGGGCCGCTTTGATTCCGGAACCCTGCTTTC
>JALOMZ010000007.1 GCA_025455205.1 Chitinophagaceae bacterium
ATTTGGCAAGGTGGAGCGCTGGCTGCTGCAGAACGGGCAGGGGGAATACATAGGCCGGATCGCCGCCTTCGTGCACCGCAAATACAGGAACAAGGGCGATACACAGCCAACAGGCGGATTCGGTTTTTTTGACTGCATAGACAACCAGGAAGCCGCCAACCTGTTGCTGGATACTGCCCGTAGCTGGCTGCAGGAGCAGGGCATGGAAGCCATGGATGGTCCTATTAATTTCGGGGAGCGCGATAAATGGTGGGGCCTGGTGGTGGAAGGATTTTCGCCCCCGCTCTATGGCATGAACTACAACCATCCCTATTATGCCAAACTCCTGCAGAACTATGGCTGCCAGGTGCTCTATTACCAGAATTGTTACAGCCGCGATATCACTCCACCCCTGAGCGACAAGTTCTACACCACCCATGCCCGATTTGCCAAGGATCCTGCTTTTGCAGCCCGGCATGCCGACAAAAAGGACCTGATGAAATATGCCCTGGATTTTGCGGAAGTGTATAACCGGGCCTGGGCATCGCACGAGGGCAACAAGGAAATGGCACCCGAACAGGCCAAAAAGATCATGCAGGCCATGAAACCCATCATGGACCCGGAACTGATCTGGTTTGCGTATCATCACGACAAACCCGTTGCCATGTACATCAGTATTCCGGAACTGAACCAGGCTTTCAAATATCTCGACGGGCAGTTCAACCTCTGGGCCAAACTGCAATTCCTGTGGCACCGCTGGCGGGGTGCCATCACCAAATTCACCGGCATTGTGTTTGGGGTAGTGCCTGAGTTCCAGGGCACTGGGGTGGACTATTTCATGATTGTAGAGGCCGAGCGCGCCATTAAACGTAGTAACCGGTACAAGGATGTGGAGCTACAATGGCAGGGCGACTTCAACCCCAAAATCAACAATATTTCCCGCAACCTTGAGTTTACCGTCAGCCGGCGGCTGGCCACCTTCCGCTATCTTTTTGACCGGCAGAAGGAATTCAAACGGCACCCCATACTGTAACAACCAGGATGGGCGCCTCTTGTTTTCAGGGAAGGGTCCGGGGGTAATTTTCCTGTATGGCGGGTAGCCCTTTTGCTGCCGCAACCCCTACTTTTGTTTCGATGGAGAAGTTTATCGTATCGGCCCGAAAATACCGTCCCCAAACCTTCAGTTCGGTGGTGGGACAGCAACATATTACCACCACCCTCAAGAACTCGATCCGCAACAACACCCTGGCGCACGCCTTTCTGTTTTGCGGTCCGCGCGGGGTAGGTAAGACCACCTGTGCGCGTATCCTGGCAAAAACCATCAACTGCGAGAACCTGCAGCCCGATGGCGAAGCCTGCAACCAGTGTCCCAGCTGCGTTTCCTTCAACAATGGGTCCTCGCTGAACATCCATGAACTGGATGCTGCCAGCAACAACAGCGTGGAAGACATCCGCGAACTGGTTACCCAGATCCGGTTTGCACCGCAGGAAGGGAAATACAAGATCTACATCATCGATGAGGTGCACATGCTGTCGCAGGCGGCCTTCAATGCCTTCCTGAAAACGCTGGAGGAGCCACCGTCCTATGCCAAGTTCATCCTGGCTACCACGGAAAAGCACAAGATACTGCCCACCATCCTGAGCCGGTGCCAGATATTCGATTTCAAGCGCATTACCAATGCTGACACGGTAGAGCACCTGCAGGAAATTGCCCAAAAAGAACATATCCAGGCCGAGAAATCTGCCCTGCAACTGATAGCCCAGAAGAGCGAAGGCTGCATGCGCGATTCGCTGAGCATTCTCGACAAGATCGTAAGCTTCACCGACGGGCAGCTTACCTACCAGAATACCCTGGAGCATCTCAACCTGCTGGACGAAGACTACTATTTCCAGCTGCTGGATGCCCTTACCACGCAGGATGTTACCAGCGCCCTGCTGTTGTATGACCAGATCAACCGCAAGGGCTTTGAGGGCAATACGGTGCTGGAAGGATTTGCCGAATTCCTGCGCAACCTGATGGTGAGCAAGGATGCCAAAGCCGCGGCCCTGCTGGATGTGCTGGAAGGCATGCAGGAACGCTACGCGCAAACAGCGGCCCGTTTATCGCTGAGCTACCTCGTGAGCGCCCTCAATGTGGTAAGCGAAGCGGCCATGCAATTCCGCGGGGTGCACAACAAGCGATTGCATGTGGAGCTTTGCCTCATCAAGCTCTGCTACCTGCAGCAGGCCATAGAACTGATGTCGGATGCCAGTGGGCAGGTGATGAAGAAAACCCGTGTGGGAGGTCCTGTGGCGTTGAAGACCCGTCCGGTGACACCCATTTATGGCAAGGCCCCCAGTCCGTCTGGCGAAGCAAAGCTGGAGATTGAAACGCCGCCAACAATAAAGGCTGCACCGCCCGCAAATGCATCGGTTCCGCCCCCTGCTCCGGCCCCGGTAGCGCCACCTCCCCAGCCGGCGCCAGCCCGCGTGGCTGCTCCGCCGCCTCCTGCTCCAGTTCCGGTAACAGCACCCGGCAACAAAGTATCGCTGCGCGAAAAGATCCTGCAGGAACGCCTGGCACAAAAGCAACAGCAGGTACCGGTGGAAGTGCGCGAACCGGTGCTGGAAGAGGTGCAGGAACTGTGGGAGAAGCTGAAAGCCCAATTGAAAGAGCAATCCAAGCATGGTACCGTAACCAGCATGAACCTGGCCTCGGTGCGGGTGGAAGGCCTGTCGGTAGTGATTACCAGCACCACCCTCATGAACCAGCGTTTTATAGAGATGGAGGCCACTGAATTTACCGAATGGCTGCGCCGCCAGTTCAACAACCCCCGTGTTCACCTGCGTTTTGAAGTGGACGAAACGGCGCAGGACCAGCCCAAAGAACTGGAGCCCAAATACCTGAATGCCACGGAGCGGCTGAAACTCATGGTAGAGCAGTATCCCATGGTATGGGAGCTCAAGGAAAAGCTGAAACTGGACCTCGGATACTGAGCACGCATCAGGCGGTCATGGCACAGGGCTTTATTGCAAAAAGCGGGTGCAGCCCCTGCGCTTTTTCGATCAATTGCTAAACTTTGAGCCTTGCCCCATCAATAGGTTGGGGGGTAAGCCATTTTCCCCGAAATTCGCACCTCCAAAAAGACAGCAATCGAATTATGGCCGAATTAATAAAAATGCCCCGACTGAGCGACACCATGACCGAAGGTGTGATAGCTGCCTGGCATAAGAAGGTGGGCGATACAGTGAAAAAGGGAGAATTGCTCGCTGAAGTGGAGACCGACAAGGCCACCATGGAGTTGGAAAGCTATAAGGATGGGGTGATCCTTCACCTGGGTGCACCTGCCGGCGGCAAGCTGCAGGTAGACGACCTGCTGGTGATTGTAGGCAACGCCGGGGAAGATATTTCCGGATTGCTGGCAGGCGCTGCTGCCCCGGCCCCTGCAGCCGCAGCCCCCGCGCCAACAGCGGCGCCCGCTGCACAGCCGGCAGCCGGAGCCACACTCGATCTCAATGCTATTGAGGAAGTGGTGCTGATGCCGCGCCTGAGTGATACCATGACAGAAGGCGTGATTGCCAACTGGGTGAAGAAGGTAGGCGATAAGGTGAGCAAGGGCGATGTGCTGGCTGAAATTGAAACAGACAAGGCCACCATGGAGCTGGAAAGCTATAAGAACGGTGTGCTGCTGTACCAGGGAGCCAATGCCGGCGACAAGATCCAGGTGAACGATCTCCTGGCCATCATTGGCGCGGCTGATTTTAAGATCGATGAGATAGTGGCTGCTGCCAAGTCTGGCGGCGGTGCTGCCTCCGCACCAGCACCCGCTGCTGCAGAAGCACCTGCTGCGGCTCCGGTGGCTGCTGCAACACCTGCTCCCGCTGTGGCCGCCCAGCCCGAGGTGGTGAATACCGGCCGCATCCTGGCCAGTCCCCTGGCCCGCAAGCTTGCAGCGGAAAAGGGCATCGACCTGCGCTATGTAAAGGGCAGTGGCGACAACGGACGCATTACCAAATCTGATATTGACCAATATACACCGGTGGCAGCTCCGGCAGCCGCCGCACCCGTTGCTGCCGCACCCGCGGCCCCAACGCCTGCAGCCCCGGCCGTGGCACCCTTTGTACCGGGTGGCCAGGGCGAAGGCTATACCGACAATCCCAACAGCCAGATGCGCAAGGTGATTGCCAAGCGCCTGAGCGAGAGCAAGTTCACGGCCCCGCATTTCTATCTCAAGATGGAAATCAACATGGACAATGCCATGGCGGCCCGAACCAAGCTCAATGAGGTAAGCCCTGTGAAGATCAGCTTCAACGACATGATCATCAAGGCAGCTGCCATGGCCCTCAAAAAGCACCCGGCCGTAAACAGCAGCTGGATGGGAGA
This sequence comes from Chitinophagaceae bacterium, assembly GCA_025455205.1. GTDB lineage: Bacteria > Bacteroidota > Bacteroidia > Chitinophagales > Chitinophagaceae > Phnomibacter. The sequence goes on from JALOMZ010000007.1 coordinate 4,343, forward strand.
ATTCATCCGCACCTACGAGCATGTGCATATTGGCATGGCGGTGGCTATTCCCGACGGGCTGATTGTACCCGTGATCCGCTTTGCCGACCAGAAAACCCTGAGCCAGATTGCCGCCGAAGCCAAGGAACTGGGTGGTAAGGCCAAGGGTAAGAAATTGCAGCCCCATGAGTTTACCGGCAACACCTTTACCATCAGCAACCTGGGCATGATGGATATTGATGAATTCACCGCCATCGTAAACCCGCCCGACAGTTGCATCCTCGCCGTGGGCAAGATCAAGGAAGAGGTATACCGTACTGAAAAAGGCGAATTTGCCGTGCGCAATATCATGAAGCTCACCCTCAGCTGCGACCACCGCAGTGTGGATGGTGCCGTGGGCGCTGCCTTCCTGCAAACGCTGAAGGCTTACCTGGAAAATCCGGTGACCATGCTGGTGTAAATCACTATGCGTGCCTGAATACACTGGGCCGGTGCTTGCACCGGCCTTTTTTGTGCGCCGGTTACAAGGCCGTGCTGTAGGGAGTGCCCCTGCCTTGATAATTTTCATCCCGGCAGCAAACAATCGTCAGGTTTTGGCGGCTTGGGATTGGCTATTTTGTTGCCTCAATAAAAGCACGCAACATGAAAAAAGGGTTTTACTGGCTGGCAGCAGGCTTGTTGCTGGCCGGTTGCGGAGGCGCTTCCATCGACCCCGCCGTATACCAGGAAGAACAGACTGCCCAGGCCGCATCGGTAGATGAGGAGGTGGGCAAAGCATTGTCATACAAAAGCCTGGCTGACTTTTCCCGCGGATCGGAAAAGTGGAACGTACAATTGGGCTATGTGTCGGGCAAACCAGCCTTGCTGAAAATGTCGGCAGCCGATGACCGGCAGGTGAAATGGTGGATCTATGCCGACACCGCCACCGGTCAGGTGAGCTTCCTGAAGGAAGAAACAGCCGGCAAGGATGGCAAGGGCGTTCGCAACCTGTTTGGCTACAAGGATACGGCACTCATCTTTTCCAAATCGGGACAAACGGACTATGCCCCGGTGGACGCGGGTGATTTCCGGATGAAGGCCTCAGAAGTGAACAAGCTGTACCAGGAAGTGAAAGCGGCTGTGGAAGCCGACCGGCCCGACCTGAGCCCGGCAGCCAATGCCGCCCGCAAGGACAATGCCCAGTTCTTTGCCGCAGGTAATGAGCCTGGCTGGAGCCTGGTGATCAACCCCAGCAAAAACCAGGTAGTGCTTACGCTGAACAATGGCGCAGACAGCAAGAACTTCGGATTCAACAATCCAGAGCAGGGGCCCATGGGTGAAAGCATTTATGAATTACGGTCACTGGAAGAAAACATGAAAGTGACCATTGCCTCCAAGTATTGTGTGGATGCCAGCGGTAAGGTTTTCCCCTACACGGTAGCGGTGCAATACCAAAACAAGGGCTACACAGGCTGCGGCATCCTGCTGCAGTAAGATGGCCTTGCCGGGAAAGCGGTATGCGGAATTCCGCTGAGGCTAAAGGGAATGCCGGGAGCCTTGATCCGAAGGGATGCAGGGCTCCCGTTTCCTGCATATTCTCCACGGCCAGCGTATTTTCATGGCCCCATAATACCATGACCAATGCACCCCGCCAACATGTTGTTGTTCACTGATCGCTTCATTATGGCATCTTGCCGCATGGCAATGGTTGCTGCCATCCTCCTGGTGGCCCTGTTGCATTCAAACGCTGCATGGGCAACTGAACGGCGGGATTCGCTGGTGCTTAAAAATAAGAATGTGGTGGTGGGGGAGATCAAACAAATGGACAAGGGGGTGCTCACCATTAAAACAGCCTATTCGGAAAAGGATTTCCTGGTTAAATGGTATGGCATTGCAGAACTCTATACACAAACCCAATTCCTGATCACCCTCCGGGATGGCCGGCGCTTTAATGGTCGCATCCAGAGTCTGCCGGGCACCAACCGCATGGCCATCACCACCGCCGATAGTCAAACTGTGGTACTTACCAGTCAGGACCTGGTTTTTCTGAAGGGACTCGAATCCAATTTCTGGGGGCGCATGAAAGCGAATATTGATATAGGACTCAACCTCACCAAGGCCAATAACCTCCGGCAGTTTTCCATGCGCAGTTCCTTTGGATACCTGGCCAACCGATGGCAGTTGGACGGATATTTTAACTCCAACTACTCCGCGCAGGATAGTGTGGAAGATATAAAGCGAACAGAAGGCGGACTGAGCTATACCTACTTCATGGAACGTGACTGGTATTTGCTGGCATCCCTGAATACGTTGTCCAATACGGAGCAGGCGCTAAAACTGCGCACCACCAGCAAGTTTGGGGTAGGCAAATTCCTGCTCCACACCAATAAGAAATACTGGGGGACGGGATTGGGTTTGTCGCTGCTGAACGAAACCTTTTTCAACGAAACCGAAAGCAGGCAGAGTGCAGAAGCGTATTTAGGCAGCGAATTGAATTTATTCAATATCGGCGACCTGAGCCTGTTGTCTTCTGTTTACGTTTATAAGGGCCTGACAGAGAAAGAGCGCTGGCGGTGCGATTTCAAGCTGGATGCCAAGTATGATCTGCCCAAGGATTTCTACCTGAAACCCGGCGTTACCATCAACTATGATAACAGGCCCGGGGCGGTAGGCAAGGAACTCGATTATGTCTTTGTTTTCAATATTGGCTGGGAGTTTAAGTAAACCTAAAAACTCAAGTGTATGGATCCGAATAATAAACGGTATAGCCCGCACCAAGATAGGGTGATAGCTCGCCCTTCAGCGGTAAGGCGGTCAATGATACGCATCTGCGGTTGGTTATTATGCCTTGCATGCTTCTTCGTTTCGGGAGGGCAGACAATAGCACAAAAAGATAGTTTGGCTCAGGCCAACACATCCGGAGGTGAAAAGAAAAAATTGTCGATGCGGGATACGTTGGACGGGAAGCTCGACCTCAGTTCTTTTTTGCTTGATGCCAACGGATTCATACCCGTACCGGTTATCATTACCGAGCCGGCCCTGGGCGGCTTTGGCGCGGCCATTGCGCCGGTCTTCCTTTCCCCCAAAAAGAATGTACCCAAGAATATGGGATATGTGGCCCCAGATATCACCGCGGCCTTTGGCATGTATACCGCCAATGGCAGTTGGGCCGCGGGTGGCGGACGGATCGGTTCCTTTCCCAAGGCTGGTATAAAATACCGGGCCTTTGCCGGCTATGCCGATATCAATATGTCTTTTTATCGTGAAGTGCCGGGCGCAGGTGAACAAGAGTTCGCCTTCAACATTGAGTCGGTGCCGGTATTTCTCTCCATATCGAAAAGGATCAGCAAACAACAGGTTTATCTGGGCGCCCAGTATTTCCTGGCCAGTAACAAGCTGAGTCCCCGATTTCAGAAAGATTTGCCGGAGTCGATAGATGAAAAGGCATTTGACAGTCAAATTGCAAGCCTCGGATTCTTTCTGGACTGGGATCGGCGGGATAATTTCTTCACGCCAGACAAGGGCGGGTATACCAACCTGTCTTATAACATGAATGACGCCTGGACGGGAAGTGACTACACCTACCAGCGGCTCGGCTGGTTTCTGCACTACTTCCTGCCGGTGCAGCGCCAGTGGATCAGTGGCTTTCGGTTGGAAACCAATGTTGCCTTTGGTGATCCTCCTTTCTATGCCCTGCCTACTATCAGTATGCGCGGGGTGCCGGCTGCGCGCTATCAGGGATACACTACCGCTTTATTGGAAACCGAGCAACGTTTTGATTTCAACCGGCGCTGGAGCGGCGTGGCCTTCGGAGGATACGGGAAAGCCATGCAGCGTGATCAGGCTTTTGGCGAAGGACAATCGGTGTATAATTTCGGGGGTGGATTTCGATACCTGATCTCCCGGGTATTCCGGGTGCGTGCAGGTATTGATGTTGCCAAAGGACCTGATAGCTGGGGCTGGTACATTGTATTCGGACATGCCTGGGACCGCTGATGTCCTGATGCTTTTGGTGCCTTCCCGGCGGTAAATCATTATTTCAAAATAAATGGTTGCAATCTGTCTATGAAAAAGATGGCATTTGCTGTTTTCACCTTGCTGACTATGGCCTGTAAGCGTACACCAGAAAATCTCCTGTATGAAAATGAAACGTTCTCGGTTTACGCAGATAAGGTAGTGCAGGGCTCATACGAGGCCCGGGTGGTGTCGCCCACGGAAATCCATTCCGATTACGTGAGTGCTGCCAGCCGGCAATTCAGCCGCCTGGTGACATTCAAGGTGAGCATCAACGAAAAGGACAATGAGATGCTGTCCGGGCAGGATCACTGGGTGGTGATAGGAGAGGAGCAGGAAAGTCCGGTGAAGACATTCGGGCAATCGGACGGGAAAGCCCCGGCCGGAGACCATGGGTACCTGCCGCCCAACTATGAATACACCTTCCGCATCAATATGCGTCCGGTATTGCAGCAGTTCGCGGAAAATGGTTATTACCAGGCCTTTGATGGCAGCCGGGTAGCCCTGGCCGATTTCAAGGGATTCTACCTGGCCGGCGGCAGTGAGCCGCTTACCTGGGATTTTGTGAACCTCGATGAGCAGGGCCTGAAACTGACGGACCCCGACAATGATTCGGTTTACACCCTCACGGTGAAACTGAATCCCCTGAATGCGGCAGACACCGCAGCCAGAACCTGGAAGCTCAGCCGGGACATTTCATCCAAGCCCGCGTACCATTCTGAGCAACCCATTGTGGATGCGTTGTTCAACCTTTCCCTGGAGGAAGCGCTGAAGAACATAGAGCCCGACAGTACTTTCCGTACCGGCGCCAAATGGGGCGGGGTATGGACCCGCGACATCAGCTACAGTATCCTGCTGGCTTTTGCATACCATGAGCCTGAAGTGGCCAAGATCAGCCTGATGAAAAAGGTTAACCGCCGCCGCATCATCCAGGATACGGGCTCCGGGGGTGCCTGGCCGGTGAGCAGCGACCGTACCACCTGGGCCCTGGCTGCCTGGGAAATATACAAGGTGACCGGCGACACTTCCTGGCTGCGCAATGCCTATGAGATCATCAGCAACTCTGTAGAAGATGATGCCCGCGTGGTGGGCATTACCGAAACCGGCATGTACAGTGGAGAGTCTTCCTTTTTAGACTGGCGGGAACAGACCTATCCCAAATGGATGGATAATAAAGACATCTATGTAAGCGAGAACCTGGGCACCAATGCCGTGCACTACCAGGTACACAATATCCTGGCGCAGATGGCAGCGGCGCTTGGGATAGATGGCAGTAAATATGCTGCCACAGCCGTAACCATCCGGGAAGGCATTAACCGGCACCTCTGGATGGAAGACAAGGGCTATTATGCCCAATACCTCTATGGTCGTATGGGCCTGACACCCTCTCCGCGTTTTGAGGCGCTCGGCGAGGCGCTGGCCATATTGTTTGACGTGGCCGACAAAGGCAGGGCCCGCACCATTGTGCAGCGGTCGCCGCTCACGCCTTACGGGGTTACATGCATCTATCCGCAGATCCCCAATATTCCCCCGTATCATAACAATGGCATCTGGCCATTTGTGCAGTCATTCTGGAACCTGGCTGCGGCCAAGGCGGGGAATGAAAAAGCCCTGAATCACGGATTGGCCGCCCTCTACCGGGCGGGGGCCCTGTTCCTCACCAACTATGAGAATTTTGTGGCCCAGGATGGCGACTATGCCGGTACCGAAATCAACAGCGACCGCATGCTGTGGAGCATGGCGGGCAACCTGGCCATGGTGCACCGGGTGTTTGCCGGCCTGCAGTTTGAGCCAAACGGCATCCGGTTCCAGCCGGCCGTGCCTGCAGCCTACAAGGGCAAAAAGACCTTGTCCAATTTCAAGTACCGCAATGCCGTGCTGGATATTGAAGTGAACGGCACCGGCAACCGGATAGCATCAATATCGCTCGATGGGCAGCCGTTGGCAGAGCCGTTTTTGTCTTCATCCATCAGCGGAAAACACCAGGTGGTGATTCAGCTGGATGGCAAGCCTTTCGACGCCGATCCGGTGAACATGGTAAATAATGCCTTTTCCCTGCCGGAACCCAAGGTAACGCTGCAGGGTGGGCAGTTGGCATGGGCACCGGTGACTGGCGCCGTTACCTATAAGATTGATAAAAATGGCATGTTGCTGACCAAAACAACCCGGCCAGCTTTTGCCCTGCCCGATCCGGCGGCTGCGGAATACAAGGTCAGTGCCGTGGATGTAGATGGGGCCGAATCTTTTACTTCCGAACCATTGTGGGTGCCGGCCGGCCAGCCACTGCAGGTGGAAATGGAAACGGTGGCCGCCGCGGCATCGCTGCCCTATGTCAACTACAGTGGTGAGGGCTTTGTGGAGATCTCCAACAGCCGGCATACCAGCCTGGAATGGACGGTGGATATTCCGCAGGAAGGCCGGTACCTGATTGATATCCGGTACAGCAACGGCAGCGGCCCCTGGAACACCGACAACAAATGCGCCCTGCGCAGCCTGTATGTGAATGAACGGTATGCGGGAAGCATGGTGTTTCCGCAGCGGGGCAGGGATGAATGGAGCGAATGGGGCTATTCCAACGCCCGGATAGTGGCATTTCAGCCGGGTGTTAACCGGTTTCGCCTGGTGCTGGAGCCCTGGAATACCAATATGAACGTGGAGGTAAATACCGCCATGTTGGACGTCGTGCGCCTGATACGGCTGCCCTGACACCGAGTGGAGGTTACTGGCAACTTTACCGTTAAATGACAAAAGTCAATCCTTTCCAGAGTGGCTTGTGCTACTTTGGCTCCCTGTTAAAAAACAAACACCCATGAAAAAGACCATTATTGCCCTGATTTTTGCCGGTTTCTCTTTTGGAGCCACCGCCCAAACCAAACAACAAATGAAGGAAGAACTTGCCTATATACAGGAAATGTGGGGCAAGGAAAAGAAGACGCTGGTGAACGAAGCATTGAAACTCAGCGCTGCTGATGCTGAGAAGTTCTGGCCCATCTATGATGCCTACCAGGTAGAGCGTCAGGCTTATGGCCAAAAGAGGATGGAAGTCATTATGATGTATGCCGACAACTACGAAACCATGACCAATGAAAAGGCGAAGGAGATTGGTGAAATGACTATGAAGAACAACCAGGACTTCGACAAGCTGCAGACCAAGTATTTCAAAAAGGTATCTAAATCCATTTCGCCTATAAAGGCAGTTCAGTTCTTCCAGATCGAGAATTATATTGATACGCAGATCAAGGCTGCGCTCACCGATAACGTTCCTTTCTTCCCGGATGTGAAGAAGAACTAATACCGGCTGAATCTTTCATAGCATAAAATGCGGGCCCTTCTGAGCGGCCCGCATTTTTATTGCAAAGGGTGCAGCTTATTGCAGTCGCAATTGTCGCAATAATTGCACATAGGCCGGGTTGTTGCCATGGTATTGCTGCAGCTGCCTGCCTGCTGCCAGGGCCTTTTCTGCTTGTCCCTGCTGCAGGTAGAGAATGGTGAGGGCATTCAGCACCTCAGGATTGCGCGGGTCCTGCTGCAGGGCGGTGAGATAAGTCTTTTCCGCTTCGGCGGGCTTGCCCATCTGCTGCATCAGCAGTCCATAGTTGTATTGGGCGCGCAGGTTGGCGGGGTTCAGGGTGATGGTTTTTCTGAGCGACTGCGCCGCTTCAGGCAGCCGCTGCATCTCGGCATAGAGGAGCCCCAGGGTGTAGTGCACATGGTCGTTGGCTGGTTGAATGCGGGCTGCCACCTGCAGCTGGCGCAGTGCTTCGTCGTTCTTGCCGGTGGCATTGAGGGTGGAGGCGAGGTTGATGCGGGCAGCCACCAGCAGGCTGTCTTTGGCAATGGCCCGCCGGTAGTATTTCTCGGCCGTCTGCAGGTCGTTCAGGCGGCGGTAGTAGTCGCCGGCCTGCTGGTTGCCCTGGGCAAAGTCGGTCTGGAAGATGATGAACTGCTCCAGTTCGGCCTTGGCCCTGGTGAATGGATCATAGGCGGTGGCCGGCAGCTGGCCTGTTGGAAGTTCTACCATCAGGTCGGCGGCTGCAATGCGCACACCGCGCACCGTGTCTGTAAGCAGAGGACTGGCGGCATCCACCCAGGCCGAGGGTGCAAAGCTCCGCAGGCTTCGCAAAGCAGTATACCGTTCCAGGGCATTGCCACTTCCCAAAGCCTGCACCAGCATGCCCCGGGCATTGGGGCTGCCCAAAACACCCAGATAGCGCAGGGAAGCCGCCTTCACAATGCCGGGAACCGTGGTGTCTTTCAGCAGCCTGGCCAGGTGGGCTTCGCTCTGTGCATCCAGCCGGCTGGCCGGGATAAGGTCTTCCGAGAAATGATAGGGGCGCTGCGGGCCGAAGCCGGCAGCAATCTTTTCTGCCGCCCATTGGGGGCTCTTATCGGTATGGCACTGGTTGCAGGTGTTGGGCGTGCCGTATTTGGCTGTCAGATCGGGCCTGGGCACGCGGAAGCTGTGGTCATGCCGCAGGTCGTTGCCCATATACACCTTGGATGGCATATGGCAGGTGATACAGTTCACGTTGTTTGTATTGGGGGCGTGCAGGGTGTGGCTGCTGGCCTCGTACTTCTCCGGCTGGTGGCACTGGCCGCAAACCAGCGGACCGCTGAGCTTCAGTTTCCCGCTGTGTGAATTGTGACAGTTGCTGCACTGCACACCCCGGTGGAACATCTTGCTCTGCAGAAAGGAGGTGTAATTATAGTCTTCGTCGTTCATCTGCCCGTCGGCGTAGAAATATTCCGTGGTGGGCAGTTCCGGGATATAGTCCTGCATCACTTCGGCGCCTACCGGAACCGTTTCGCTTATATCTGACCGGCGGGCATGGCAATATCCGCAGGTGTTCACCTCCGCCATCTGACCCGATGATTTATACAGTTGCAGCAGAGAGCCTGCTGTGCGTTTCCCTTCCTTGTAATCGCTGCCGTTGATATAGTCAATGTGCTGCTTACCCGGGCCATGGCAGCTCTCGCAGCTAACATTGATGTCGTTGTAGGTAGTATGGTAAGTGTCAGTGCCCACATCATACCCTTTCTTCAAATTGGTGCTGTGGCAGCTGGCGCACATGGTGTTCCAGTTTTGTGCATTGCCGGTCCAGTGCAGCCAGTCGCCGGCAGGGATCTTAGTGCCTGCATACTGGTTGAACCATTTCTTGTTCCGGGAATCCCAGCTGAGTCGGGTGGCCTGCATGCGGCCGCCTGGAAATTCGATCAGGTATTGCTGCAATGGGGTGAAGCCGAATACATACTTCACTTCATAATCGTGGTTCCTGCCGTCTTCGCCTTCTGTGTTGATGAAGAATTTGCCGTCTTTGCGGAAGAAGGTAGAAGTAACCCCATCGGCGGTGAAGGTTACATTGTTGAAATTGCCCAGTACAAAACTGTCGGTTGCCGGCTGCATGGCCATGTAATGGTGCGAAGTGGTCCACTCCGCATGTTCCTGCTGGTGGCAGCTCTGGCAGGAGGCATTGCCCACAAATGCGTTAGCCGTGACAACAGGCGTGTCCGTTTTGGTTTTGCAGCATTCCAGGATAATGATCACAGCAGCAGCAACACAACACAACAAAATGGCCAGGCGTATTTTCATGTAGGGGAGGTTTCAGTTCTGTTTCCGGATCCAAAATAAGCCATATCCTTCTTCAGTCCGTTGCCTGTTTCATTTTATGCCATGCAGACTTCATCTGTTGTGTATGATGAGGGATACTTCCTAAGGACGTCCAATGATCAGCGCTCATGGATCCTGCCAGTGCCGCGCCCGGTTCGGACTCAGCCTTCCGGCAGGAATGAAACTATAAAAAAAGAGGCTGCATCTCCCGGGGAGCCAGCCTCTTTTTTGAAGGTATTCACTTGCCGTTATCAGGCAGGCAGTTCTCCCACCATATTGGCAGGTACTACCCATTCGTCAAACTGCTCCGGCGTTACATAGCCCAGTTTTACCGCCATCTCCTTGAGCGTGGTGCCTTCCTTGTGTGCCTTCTGTGCAATCTCGGCGGCTTTGTAGTAGCCGATTTTGGTATTGAGCGAGGTAACCAGCATAAGGCTGTTCTCCACATGCTTGCGGATATTGGCCTCAATGGGTTCGATGCCCACGGCACACTTGTCGTTGAAGCTTACACAGCCATCGCCAATGAGGCGGGCGCTGTGCAGGAAGTTGTAGATCATCACCGGCTTGAACACGTTCAACTCGAAGTGTCCGTTGGCGCCGCCAATGTTGATGGCCACATCATTACCCATTACCTGGGCGGCAATCATGGTGAGGGCTTCGCACTGCGTGGGGTTCACTTTGCCGGGCATGATGGAAGATCCGGGTTCGTTATCGGGGATGAAGATCTCGCCAATGCCGCTGCGGGGGCCGGAAGATAGCATGCGGATATCGTTGGCAATCTTCATGAGGCTCACGGCCACCGTTTTGAGGGCACCATGGGCTTCCACAATGGCATCGTGCGCAGCCAGGGCCTCAAATTTGTTCTCGGCCGTAACAAAGGGCAGGCCGGTGAGCGCGGCTATATGGCG
>JALOMZ010000199.1 GCA_025455205.1 Chitinophagaceae bacterium
AGGCTGACGTTGCGGGCCGCGGCATGCCGGGTGAATATTCCGGGGGAGTAGGTGAAATAAGCCACGAACAGTCCGGCGGCTGCGTCGGAGTAGGAGGATGTATTGAGCCGGGTGCCTGTCAGGGTGAAGTAAAACCGCAGTTTGGGATTCAGCCGGTCGTGAAGGTCCGGCGAAGACCTTACTTCCTGGCTTTTGCGTGCCAATTGGGCCGGTGCCACCTTAGGCACCAGCAGAATAGCCATTACGGACTCGGATTTTGCCGCTGCGCGGCAGCCGGGAAAAAGGTTCAGGGGTATGGCCATGATGCGGTTCAAGGGCAGGAGGAGTGTCAGGCTCTATTGTATAAGTAGGTGAGACAGACGGATGGTTTCAGCTTAGGTGTAACGGCCCTTTATAAGAGTCATTTCCCGGGCTATTATGTCTTTGATGCTATTGGTTGCTCCAGCCATGTGGCGGTTCAGCCAATGGGGTAATCACAGGTGACTGCCTTCCCCCCTGACCGTTGCCTGCAGAAAGATAAAATTTGGAGGGACCCAAAAAAAATGCGAAAAGTCATATCAGCCGGTGGGTGGCGAGGTGGATCGGTGGAGGCCTTGTGGCAGAAGGGTTTCAGTGGGTGGGGCCTTATGGGTGCCACGGGTATGTAACGGTTATATTCCCTTCAAATAGGTGCTACGCTGACCATTTTGCCAGATTGCTCAGTATCCGGAACCGGCATCAGATTACAGGTTCTATGGGTATTAAGCAGGGCGGTCAGGCTGCAGGGGTTACCCTGATAAGGCTACTTCATCCGCAAAATGCAGGGCCTTGATCCGTTGCAGGGTGTCAGCTACCTTGTGATGAAGCTGCTCGTCAAAAATCACGCTGGGCAGGGCCTGGCATACAAAGGCAAACTTGCCCGGGAACCGCTGCCTGTATTGGCTGGCGAGCGTTTGCACCTGGTATTCTTCCTGCATGAGGTGCAGGATCACCATTTCCAGCACGCTTTCATAGATCATTTTTGGGGTAGCAGGGCGTCCGGCATAGTACAAGGCCTGTGTGTAATCTTCTTCTTGCAGGGTCATCAGCACCTTGGCCAGGTTCAGCCACCAGTAGGGGATCTTGTTCATACGCATGGCCCTGTCCCAAAGCACAGCGCTTTGGTCGTAAGCGCCCAGCATAGCCATGCCCAACGCCGCCATAGATACATAATCCACGCTGTTGGGGTTAATGCTCAGTGCTTTATCCAGTGCGGTTCTGGCATCCCTGCCGTTCCTGTTAAGTATGTGCACCCATGCCTGCGATAACCAGGCCTGCTGCGAGTGGGGGTGCAGGGCAAGGGCCTCGTGAATCAGTTGTTGCGCTTCCCGGAGGGGGTTGGGTACAGTGGCATGGCCATAAATTACCCCATCGGCATACAAATGGGCAAGTATGCCCCGGGAAAAGGAACAGGAAGGGTCTTCACGGGTAGCCTGCTGCAATTGCCGCACGGCCTCCTGGAAAACGTCTTCCGAATGCTGCACAATGTAGCGGTAAAACCAGAATACGGCATTGGCCACATTGTTGCTCAGCGGTTCCTCCCGGGTGTTGGCCAGGAACTTACGATAATGCAGGTATCCGCCGTAGCCGGCCAGGGCGCTCACGATCTGGTCGGAAACTGCGTTCATGGTTTCTGTCATATCCTTGCCGGCAGCATCCAGCTGGAAGTCCTGCGTCCATAAGAAACTGCCGTTGCACGCATCGAACAACTGGGCGGAAACATGCAGGGCGCCCTGGTTTTCGTGAATGCTCCCGGCAAGGTAATAAGTGGCACCCAGCTCTTTGGCCACCTGCTGCTCGGGCAAGCCCCTGTTCAGGTAGGTGAGGGTAGTATCGTAGGGCACCACCACAATGTTTTGGAAAAGTGAAAGCTTGTTGTTCAGCAGTACGCAGAAGGCATGTGATGATGCCATGCCTGGCGAGCCCTGCACCAGGCTGGAAAAGGGCAGGAGGCAGATCACATCTTCCGGCCGGTTTCTGGTTTCTTCGTGGTGCACCGTCCCATTTCTTCTTTGCTGCCAGGCGGCCGTTGACGGAATGGCCCTGAAGGCAGGGCGGTAGGTGCCTGTTGGTACGGCAATTTGGATGGGGGAGTTGCTGCCTTCTTTGCTGTAATAGGCCTGCAACGCCTTGCGCAGCCGGAAGGCGTGTATCCGCACCGAAGCATCCTGCTTGGGATCAAACCCGCCGTTTTTGGCCAGCACGGCTTTCCCGATGGTGTACTCCTTCAGCTGGTTATCCCTGCCGGCAAGGGTTTCCTCCACAATAAACTGCAGGAACTTTGACAACAACGGTGAACTGCGGAATACCCTGCTTTCAAGTACCCGTTGAAGCTCCGGGAGTACAGATTCAGGACTTGCAATAAGTGGGGACATAGGTGTGTAAATATTGCGCATCTAAACTAAGGGAAAGTTGCTGAATGGTATAGGCTGAATACCTAAACTGAATAAGTGCAGGAGAAGGTGTTACACGGCCGTGCTTGTACTGGGGCGGAGGTCAGGCGACTGGCTGGTGCAACCCGGCCCGTTGACATTGGCAGCATGCGCTCTTGCATTTGGTCCCAACAACCAACCCTGTTCTCTTTTTGCAGCGTTTAAAGCGCACCAGATTCAACAAAAATCAAGGGGTGTGTGCCCGGCAACATTTTTTGTACTACATTAAATGCGGTTTTCATTTCCCGGGTGCCAGTGGTGTGTTTCTTTCGGAATAGTCTGGCACCCCGTATCTTCCCCACACCCCTTTTAACAATTTCCGTTGCCGGAATACCCACCAGCGGGTATGAGGCGGCCCCCATGCCTTGGCTACATTTAACCCCAGAATAACCATCACATGAAAAAACTTTTCCTCCTCCCGATCTGCATGCTCTCGATGCATGCTTTTGCCCAGCAGGTACTCAACTTTCCGCAGGAGCGCCGCCTGGGCTGTGCCACCGAATTGGGCAAGTACATGCCCAACCAGCAGAAGGTGGATACCACCACCACCCGCGGCATGGCAGACAACTACCTGTTGTGGGACAATGGCGAAACCCTGCTGATCAAGTTTATGCCGGGTGGCAGCCCAACACTGCGCAGCAAAGTGATGCAGTACGCCAAAGAGTGGGAGAAATATGCCAACCTGACCCTCAAGTTTGTGGAAGATAATTATGCCGGGAACACCAATATCCGCATCAAGCTGGGCACTGGTGAGGGACACTATTCCAAACTGGGCACCAACAGCAACCTGGTACCGCAGTCGCAGCACACGCTCAGCCTCGATACCATTGATTTTGTGGACCTGAAATACTACCAGCAGGATGCCAACAATGGTGGCCCCGTGATCACGGCCCTCCGCAGCCGCGGTGCCCGGCTCGACCAGGTGAAGACCTGGCTCGACTACCTGTATCTGGTGGCCCAGATTCAGCCACTGAGGTGGAATGAAGATGAATTGCGCGGTACCACGCAGCATGAAATTGGCCATGCCATTGGCCTCATGCATGAGCAGAGCTATCCCGGCGCCATCAAGTGGAACAAAGCAGATTCCGTGTATGCCTGGTATAAGAAGACCCAGGGCTGGGAACGCTCCGATGTGGACTACCAGGTTTTCAGGGTGAATGACCAGTTTTACTCCAACGGCACAGCCTACGACCCCAGGTCCATCATGCAGTATCCCATTGCCAGCTGGCAGACCATGGATGGATTTTCCGTGCCGGGCAATAACCTGATCTCCGAGGGCGACAAGCGGATCATTTCGGCCCTGTATCCCAAGGGCAAGGCTGTATCCGACAAGGAAGTGCCCCGCATCAACATCTCCAACCTCAAGCCGCTGATGGTGAGCGCCGACAATACCCGTGGCGGCTTCTCCATCGTTCCCAGCTTCGACCTCAAGACCAACTCCAAGCTGGGCAAGGTGTACTTTGTGGCCCGCGTGTATTCCGTGGAAAATGACCGCCTGTATGCTGTTACCACCCAATCCGAAACCTATAATATCGGCGGTATCTGCGGCGCGGCCTATCTCATGAACCTGCAGCCTAATTCCAATGTGTCGTACAACAAGGGTACCCGCAACATGGAACTGTTCATTCCCTTCAGTGCCATTCCGGCGGTGGGCGACAAGCAGGTGGCCATCATATTTGATGTGTTCCTGATTGACAACAACAACGGCAATATGAGTAAGCAGATGTACAGTTCGGTGTCCAACAAGCTGAGCATGCCCAGAAAATAAACCGTGGTGAGAATCCTGATAAAAGAGAGGACCTTGTGTCCTCTTTTTTTGTGCCGGCCGGGTGCCGATTGCCAGCTGAATAAACCCTGAATCCGTATCTTTTCGGCAGCTATGGATTCACTCACCCATATTGCCCTGGGCGCCTGCGTGGGCGAAGCCTTTTTCGACAGGAAGATCGGTAAGAAGGCCCTGCTCTGGGGTGCATTGGCCAACAGCCTGCCGGATATAGATTTTGTGGCAGGCCTCTGGATGGATACCTCGGAAGAACTGCTGGCGCACCGGGGCTTCACGCATTCCCTTCTCTTTGTGGCGCTTATGACGCCCGCTCTTTCCCTGCTGGCAGACCGGGTACACCGCCCGCACAATATACGCTTTCGCACCTGGTTGCTGTTTTTTGGCATCCAGATGCTGGTACACCTGTTTATTGATGGCTTCAACAATTATGGCGTGGGCTGGCTGGAACCCTTCAGCCATCAGCGTTTCTCTTTCCATACGGTGTATGTGGCCGATCCCTTCTTCTCCCTGGTGCCGGGCATTGCCTTCTTTGTATTGCTTTTTACGCACCTGCGTTACCGGCAGCGGCGCTGGTGGTGGATGGCAGGGATCCTG
>JALOMZ010000200.1 GCA_025455205.1 Chitinophagaceae bacterium
AGCACCGGCACCGTACTCCGCAAACTGAAGGCGGAATCCGATAAATGGTGGAGCCGGCAGGAGCGCCGCAACAAGGCCGAAGCCAAAGGGTTTTCACCCGAACAGATTTATGCCATTGCCAGCATTGTGGAAGAAGAAACCAACCGCGCCAAAGACAAGCCCCTGGTAGCCAGCGTGTATATCAACCGCCTGCGCAGGGGCATGCCCCTGCAGGCCGACCCCACCGTGCGTTTCGCCCGCAAAGACTTCGAAAGCAACCGCGTGACCTATGAGCACCTGCGCACCCCTTCGCCCTACAACACCTACCTCAATAAGGGATTACCACCAGGCCCCATCTGCATTCCTTCCCTGAGTACCATAGACTCCGTGCTCAATGCCCCCAACACGGAATACCTCTATTTTGTGGCCAAACCCGATTTCTCGGGCTATTCTGTATTTACAACTAACTTTAGGGACCACAGCGTGGCAGCAAAAGCCTACCAGGAAAGCCTGAACGCCTGGCTGCAGCGCAAGGCTGCGGGCGGCCAACCTGCTGCCGGAGCCACCAAGTAAGCATTGTGCATGCATCCCCTCGAAAAGAAAATACTCAGCATACCGCTGGTAGCCTCCGCCCTCCGGCTAACCAAACGCATCAGCCTGCCCGGATTTGAAGGTATACCCGTGTATGACGTGATGGAATTTTTCTTCCGACAGGTGCGCAAAATTGGCTTCAGCGAACGTGCTGCGGCCATCTCCTTCAACATCATCATGGCCTTCCCCGGCGGGCTGCTCTTCCTCATCACGCTGGTGCCCTTTATACCCGACAGCATTGCATTCAAGGAACAGCTGCTCATTACCCTGCATGATATCTTCCGGCATGAGCAACTGCTGGAACTGATCAGCAGCATTGTAGACGACTTCTTCACCACCGAAAGAAGCGGGCTGCTCTGGCTGAGTATTGCCATTATCATCTTCTTCAGCAGCAATGCCATGATGGGCATCATGCACACCTTTGACCGCAGCTATTTTGAGGAACGCAGCAGCCGCTTTATGGCCAAAAGATGGATGGCCGTGAAGCTCACCGCCCTGCTCATCCTGCTGATACTCACCTCCGTTTTGTTGCTGGCTACCCAGGGCAATATCAAGACCTTTATTCTCGACGGGTTGGGATGGAACTTTGAATGGTTGCAGCAGATCATCAACTACAGCCGGTGGATCATCATCTTTGGCCTCACCTATTTTACCATCGCCTTTATCTACCGCTATGGTCCGGCCGTGAAGGTGAAATGGAGCCTGCGCTCACCCGGGGCTGTGCTGGCGAGTGTGCTGGTGATAGCCGTATCCTATCTCTTCTCCCTGTGGGTGAACAACTTTGGCAAATACAACCAGATTTACGGATCCATTGGTGCAGTGATCATTCTCATGAATATCATTTACATCAATTCACTCATTCTCCTCATCGGGTTTGAGATAAACGTCAGCATCACCGCCATCAAGCTGAAGAGCCAGAAACGCCTGGCAGAGGAAGACTCCCTGGAAATGCCGGAGTAGCAGTGCCGCATAAAGGATCCATTTTCCGGAACCTGTTTCAATGGTCAATTAGCCAACAGTGTATACAGAAAGGGCCAGAAGCACTTTGCAGAATGCCGAAATATGAGGCTTTGCGGGCACAGGGTCCCGGGACAACATTGAGCCATTTAACGCAGACAATTTGGAAAGTGGAGCGTGCTGCAAAACCAGAATCCATCCCTGCCATTCTCCTGTTACCTTATTGCCCGCCTTCCTGCATAGCATCACTGCCCGCTGAAAGCCCGGCGCCCCAGCTTTGCAGCAGGGCCGCATGTGCTTCCGGAGGCATTCGTGGGGTATCGTAATAGCCGGCCTGCCGCCGCTGGCGCAGCGCCTCATAGAGGGTAACGGCGCAGGCTACTGAAATGTTGAGCGACTGGATGATGCCCACCTGGGGGATCAGGAAATTACCATCGGCGCAGGCAATGATCTCCTGGCTGCAGCCGCTGTGCTCATTGCCAAACACCAGGGCCATGGAGCGGGTGAAGTCCATCTGGTACAAATCCACTGAATTGGTGGCAAGATGCGTGGTATAGATATGGCCATAGCGAGCCCGCACGGTTTGTATGCAGGCATCGAAATCTTCAAACTGGTGCACGGTGAGCCATTTGGCACTGCTGCTGCTGCTTCGCCTGCCCCATTTCTCATGCCGGGGAATGCGGGTATTGAGCACATACACTTCCTGTATGCCTACACTGTCGCAGGTGCGCAATACCGCGCTGATATTGTGCGGGTCAAATACGTTTTCCAGGATCAGCGTAAGATCGGGCTGGCGGTGGTTGGCCACGCGGGTGAGTTTACTCAGCCTTTCGGGTGTCATGCGGTTTGCAGTTGGATTGAAGGGAATACTTTCACCGGTACCTGCCGCAAAAATAAGGGCTGCCGTGCGGCAGCCCTCAGGATATTGCAGTGCATTGGATGATACTCAATAGTTGGTGGTGGTTACTGTGCCGTAGTTCTGGAACACGGTGGACGTACCTGTCAGCTGTTTGCCCCTGGTGGTAATGGTATACGCCCTCTTACCTGTGGGGAAGAAACCGTTGATGGTAGTGGTGTAGGTGCCGGGTGAAGGTCCGCTCACCTTGCGGATGATGAGCGTATCGCTGATTTTGGGCACATTCAGCTCAATGAATTCACCGGCCGTCTTGTAGCCGATATTACCCTGGATCACGCGCCCTTCGCGGGTGGAGTAGATCTCCTGGATATCGCCGGGCCAGGCCAGGAAATTGGCGAGGCGGATCTTGTATTTGCCGTCTGGTATAGTGCCCACATTATCAGGTATCAGCGTGATAGAAGGCGTAGGCATGGTGTCAGACAGGAAGGCGGTATAGTTCTTGCCGGCTTCCAGGGTAACATTGCTGCGGAAAATGGTATCTCCGGGGGCCGGAGTGGGTGCACCGGCTGTTACACGGGCCAGCACTCCCATCAGCGTTGCTGGGCCCGAAGGAAGGGCTGTGTACCAGGAACGGGCATTGGTAGTGGCTGTGCTGGGCGCCGGAAACTGGCCGCCGCTGCCAGAGAATCCCAAAGGGCTGGACACCCCGTTGATCCGGCGGGTACTGTCGCTCAGGTACAGTATAACATTGGGACCCGCACCAGTAGTGAGTGCCGGCGATTTGCCCGCATAGGCATGAATGAATTTTACATATGCTGTTACGCCATTATCGGGATAGGTCTGCGGAATATTATTGTCCGGCAGGCTCTTGTCGCAAGCGGCCAGCCCGGCTGCAAAAGCCCCTGCCATCATCCATTGAAATATGTTACGTTTCATTGTCTAAAGCTTTTTTGATTGATTAGGGATTTACGAACCAGGTAGGACGTGTATGGTAGTCGGGATCGAAAGCGCCGATCTTTTTGAGGGCTTCTACGTTCCAGAGATACTCTGAGTTGTAGCGGGGTCGTATACGGTATACTGGCTTGCCGCCATTATCCGGGAAGAAAGTGGGCGGGAAGGTGAATCCCTGCCAGATATTGGGATCGTATTTGGTCTTCCACAGGTCAACCAGTATTTCATAGTATCCATACCCCCAGAGGGCAATGTATTTCTGCATCAGGATCTGGCTGCGGGTGAGGTCGGCGGCATTCACCGGTACTATGCTGGGATTAGCCAGGTAGTTGGAACGGTCTGCAGCTGAGATGGGGGTATAGCCGGTATACTTGGCCAGGTGGTCGAAGTGACCATTGATACCAGCCACATAGGCCTGCTTTGCCGTGGCCATATCGCCTTTCTTAAATGCGGCTTCAGCCTTCACAAACTGCAGCTGCGCATAGGTCATGATGGGGAAGGGTGAGTTGTTCTTGAAGTAGGTACGGGCGGCGGTGTCTACACCACCGGCTACATTGGCGGTATTGGGGAATCCCCAGAAGTTGTTGGTAGTGGCCGTACCTGTATAGGTGTTGCCCACCCCGGCCTTCAGGCCATTATAGGTGCCGTTGGCCGCTGGCTTCATGATAAAGGCCAGGCGCGGATCCACCACATTATTCCAGTAAACGCCTTTGAGGATGTTCACAAACCACTCAGAATTGCGGAAGGTGGCCAGGTTCTGACGGGCAGGGCCGTAGAAGTTACGCTCATCGTTGGCCTTGGGGACGTCAGCAAACTTCACAATGGCTTCTTCACTGGCATTGGCAAAAGAAAGGTTCACATACTTGATCACGCTGTCGGGCTTGTAATCGGCCTTATTGTACCAGCGGTGAAAGGCCATGGCCTTGGCGCCATAGGCCATTTTGAGATAGCCCTGGATATTGCCGTTGTAGAAGTACTGATCGCTCTTGGCCAGGCGGGCAGAAGCCTGTCCATCGGCGAGAGCGCGGTTGAGGTACAGGACGGCAGAATCAGCCAGTTTGATCACGTGATCATATACATCCTGCTGCTGGTCGTAATCAAAATTCAGGCGGTTGGCATCAAAAGCCTGCTTGAGGATGACCGCATCGCCATGCATATCTGCCAGGTGCAGCCAGCTCCAGCAGAACATGGCATAGGAAGCACCGGCATATTCCGGCTTGGCATCGCGGGTTTGGTTGATCACGTTGATCAGGTTCTGACCCATGTTCCAGTAGTGGATGCGCCACATCTCACCGGCTGCATCACTGCCGGCCAGGTAACCATGGCGGTCCCAGGTATCATTGGCAGCAGTAGACACCCAATGCTGGGAGTACTTGGCTGTGTAGCGAGCATCAAATTGCACGGCACGGGCCAGGTTGGCATGCACTGGCGTGAGTACCTGCTCCGGCTCCACCACCACCGGTTTATTTGGGTTCTGGTGCGCGTCGTCA
>JALOMZ010000201.1 GCA_025455205.1 Chitinophagaceae bacterium
TGTTCTCCACATGGTGCATACCAATGTGGTGGCTCACGTAGCTTTCGGGCGAATGGCCGAAGAATGGGGTGATGAACCAGGTGATGTATGAGTTCAGGAAGTCGTATTGTTTACGAAAGAGCCTGCGGTGGGCCAGGTTGTGGTACATGAGGCCAAAGGGGCCGCGGAGCCGGATGCCGGAAATGTAAAAGTAAATAGCATACAGCAGCCACCACCAGATGCCGCTTACCAGCGGGGTGAACAGGAGTATGGCCAGGGGCAGTACGGTGAGGTGGATAAAGGTGAGCAGGTGCAGAAAAGGAAGATCCTTTTTACTGGTCATTTTTTTGAGCCAGGCTTTTTCCCAGGCTGACAATGCTGCGGGTTCTTCGTAAACAGGATCAGAGATCCGGGGTAATGTTCTCATGAATACAATGGGCGAAAAAAATCTTTTGCTTGCCCCGTGAAGATAGCGATAAGGTTGTGTTGGCGAATGGGTGTAACAGAACCTTACCATTTGCCGCCGGTTTCTGTTTCGGTCTACCGGTAAAAAAACAGTCATTACCTGTTGGGCAATGACTGTTGTATGCAAGGTTATATGGTTTTTCAGTCCAGTATATGCAGCGCGGCAGCAATGATGTCCACGCATTCCCGCACCTGTTCTGCATTGATGAGCAGGGGCGGAGCAAAGCGGATCTTATCGCCATGCGTGGGTTTGGCCAGCAGGCCCCGGTGCTTGAGTTCGAGGCAGAGGTCCCAGGCTGCTTCGGGGTTGGCGTGCCTGATCACAATGGCGTTGAGCAGGCCTTTGCCGCGGATGAGGCTGATATGGGGACTGTTGAGCTTTTCCAGTTCGCTGCGCAGCAGCTGGCCCATGGCTTCGGCATTTTCGGCCATCTGTTCTTCCTTCAGCACCCTGAGGGCCTCCATGGCTACGGCGCAGGCCAGGGGATTGCCGCCATAGGTGCTGCCATGCTCGCCGGGTTTGATGTTCATCATAATGAAATCATCGCAGAGCACCGCGCTTACCGGCAGCACGCCGCCGCTCAGGGCCTTGCCCAGGATGAGGATATCGGGCCGCACGTTTTCGTGGTCGCAGGCCAGCATTTTGCCGGTGCGGCAGAGCCCGGTCTGGATCTCATCGGCAATCAGGAGTACGTTGTATTGGGTGCAGAGTGCCCGCACGCCTGCCAGGTAGCCTTCATCAGGCACCACCACGCCGGCTTCGCCCTGAATGGGTTCTACCATGAAGGCGGCCACATGGGGATCCTGCAGGGCGCGTTCCAGATCGGCCAGGTCGTTGTATTCCACCAGTTCGAAGCCCGGCATGAAAGGCCCGAAATTGAGGTAGCTGCTGGGGTCTGTGCTGCTGGAAATGGCGGCCAGGGTGCGGCCCCAGAAATTGCCTTTGGCAAATACTATTTTGGCCTGGTTCTCAGGGATACCCTTTTTCACATAGCCCCAGCGGCGGGCCAGTTTGATGGCTGTTTCGCCGCCTTCCACGCCGGTATTCATAGGCAGCACCTTATCGTACCCGAAATAGCTGGTAATGAATTGCTCGTATTCCCCCAGCAGGTTGCTGTGGAATGCCCGGCTGGTAAGGGTGAGCTTTTGCGCCTGTTCTGTAAGGGCCTGTATGATGCGGCGGTGGCAGTGGCCCTGGTTTACAGCCGAGTAGCCGCTGAGGAAATCGTAATAACGCTGGCCGTCCACATCGTACATGAATACCCCTTCGCCGCGTTCGATGACCACGGGTATGGGATGGTAGTTGTGGGCGCCAAATTGTTCCTCGAGGTCGAGGTAATACTGTGTTTTGCTGCTAACAGCCTGAATATCAATAGTTGACATGGATGTAAAGGATTGATGCACAGCCCGGGGCTGGCAAGTAGGCAATAAGAAAAGGTAAAACTGGGAGAGGGCAAAGGCATCAGGCCACTGGGTGGTCCAGAAAGTCGAGGTTGCTGCGCAGAAAAGATATGTTGGGATGCCTTGACATAAATATCTGGCTGCAAGTAAAGGATTTTCCGGCAAATTGCCCGCCGGAGGCGAACTTTGCAGCCGGATGGGGCAAGGCGTGTTTTTTTAAGGAAAAGAAAAACTGCCGGGAACCGGGTGGAAAAGTTTAAAATTCATTTTGTTGTTTAGTTGAATTGCTGCACCTTTGCCGTCCGAAAAAAAATAAGATCATGGCAAGAGTATGTCAGGTTACAGGAAAAAAGCCAATGACAGGTCATCATGTTAGCCACTCTAACATCAAGACCAAACGCCGGTTCAATCCGAACCTGCAAACCAAGCGTTTCTTCCTGGCCGAAGAAAATAAGTGGATTACCCTGAAGGTTTCAGCCGACGCTATCCGCACCATCAATAAGAAGGGTCTGTATGCAGTGGTAAAAGAACTGCGCAACAGTGGCGTAGCGGTATAATTCCTGTTTAATCATTGAAAATATTCCAATACCATGGCAAAGAAGAGCAAAGGCAACAGGGTTCAGGTGATCCTCGAGTGCACCGAGCACAAGAACAGCGGCATGCCCGGCACCAGCCGTTATATCACGGTGAAGAACAAGAAGAATACCCCTGAGCGCCTGGAACTGAAGAAGTTCAACCCCATCCTCAAGAAGGTGACCGTTCACAAGGAAATCAAGTAATTCCGCCCGCCTGTCATCTGTCAACCGTTAACCTGTCAACTGATTTTATATGGCAAAAGCTGCAAAAACCGCGATCAAGACCAAAGACCAGAAAGCCGCTGCTGAAGCTAAGAACTACAGCAAGGTGATCAAGGCTGTACGTAGCCCCAAGACCGGCGCTTACACTTTCAAGGAAGCGATCGTGCACAAAGAGAAGATCAAGGATTTCCTGGCCGAAAAATGATAATTTTCGCAGGAGCATCATAGCAGAGCTGTCAATCCCACCGGTTTGATAGCTTTTTTTTATTTCGATCATTCCCTCCGGGTGGTATGGCCCGGAACTCAGACCTGTTCAAAGCATGGGATTTTTTGACAAGCTGTTCGGCAAAAAGGAGAAGCAGACCCTGGATGAGGGCCTGGAGAAGACCAAGGAGAGTTTTTTCTCGAAGATCACGAAGGCGGTAGCCGGCAAAACCACCATCGACGAGGAAGTGCTCGATAACCTGGAAGAGGCCCTGGTGGGTGCCGATGTGGGCATTGAAACCACGGTGGCCCTCATTGACCGCATCAGTGAGCGCGTGAAGCGCGATAAATACCTGGGTACCACTGAGCTCAACCGCATTATGCAGGAAGAAATGGCAGGCCTGCTGGTGGATGCCCCGGATCATCTGTCGGCCGGCTTCAACCTCGCCGGCATGCCCAAACCGTACGTGCTGCTGGTGGTGGGGGTGAATGGCGTGGGCAAAACCACCACCATTGGCAAGCTGGCCAACCAGTTCAAACTGGCGGGCAAATCTGTATTGCTGGGAGCGGCCGATACCTTCCGGGCTGCGGCGGTAGACCAGCTCACTATCTGGAGCGAACGCGTAGGTGTGCCCATTGTGAAGCAGCCCATGGGCAGCGATCCGGCCTCTGTGGCCTACGATACCGTGCAGAGCGGCATTTCAAGGGGTGCCGATGTGATCATCATTGATACAGCCGGTCGCCTGCACAACAAGGCACACCTGATGGAAGAGCTGAGCAAGATCAAACGCGTCATCAAGAAGCAGTTGCCCGAGGCGCCGCATGAGGTATTGCTGGTGCTGGATGGCAGCACGGGGCAGAACGCCCTGGAGCAGGCCCGTCATTTCACCGCTGCCACCGAAGTAACCGGGCTGGCCATCACCAAGCTCGATGGCACGGCCAAAGGCGGCGTGGTGCTGGCCATCAGCCACCAGATGAACATACCGGTGCGGTATATTGGCGTAGGAGAAAAGATGGAAGATCTGCTGGTGTTTGACAAGAAGGAATTTGTGGGCAGCCTCTTCAGCCTGAAATAAATGGCTGCCGCCCGAATGACCGGTTCCTATTTTTTCTGCCGGTAGGGTATATATTAGCTGAATGGCCACTCGTTTCTGTGGCGTATAAAATGCTGCCATACCACGCTGCCCCGGTACAGTCCGGGCACGCTGCCCCAGCCTCTTTTTCCGGGCCATTTGTTTTGCGCCGGTGTTATCCACCAGCCCAGGAATCCGGCCCAGGCACGCAATACGGCTGCGCCATTGGCAGCCTGGCCTTTCATGATCATCTGCAGGGCGGCCAGCAGGTCGAGGCCCAGGCGGCAGGGCAGTACCCATGCCAGCGATGACAATGGCATGTTGCGGGTGATCATTACCAGGTTATTGCGGAAATTGAAGAAGGTCTTGCGCGGGTTTTCCTTTTGCAGGCTGCCGCCGCCCAGGTGGTATACGGCCGACTGTCCCTGGTACATCACTTTCCAACCGGAATTGCGGGCTCTCCAGCAGAGGTCTATTTCCTCGTTGTGCATGAAGAAATAGCGGTAGAAGCCTCTCAGTTGCTCAAAAGCCTCGCGCCGGGCCAGCATGGCGGCGCCACTGGCCCAGAATACGGGGGTCACGTTGTTGTATTGGCCAATATCGGCTTCCACGCTTTCGAACACACGGCCGCGGCAGAAGGGGTATCCCAGCAGGTCTATGAGGCCGCCGCCGGCGCCGGCATATTCAAAGTTTTCCCGGTGGTGGTGCGAGAGAATGCGGGGTTGCACAAATGCCACGGCTGGATCCTGCTGCATCACCTGCGCCAGGGGCTGCAGGCATCCCGGGGTTAGTTCCACATCAGAATTCAGGATCAGGTAATAGTCGGCAGGTATATGCTGCAGGCCTGCATTGTACCCTTCGGCAAAACCGCCGTTGGTGGAGTTCTGTACAATCTGCACCTGCGG
>JALOMZ010000202.1 GCA_025455205.1 Chitinophagaceae bacterium
GCAGACTATGACAACGATGGATGGAAAGACCTGATGGTAACCAACGGGTACCTGCGCGATTATACAGACAACGACTTCCTGAAATACACCGTGGCCGACGAACAGCTGGCCCAGGCGGCCAAAGGCAATCTCCAGTTCAAGACCTACGACCTGGTGAAGAAGATGCCTTCCAACAAGCTTCGCAATTATTTCTTCCGCAATGAAGGCAATCTCCGGTTTTCCGACCGCAGCCAGGAATGGGGATTTGTTCAACCCACCATTTCCAACTGCGCTGCCTATGCCGACTTTGATAACGACGGTGATCTTGACCTGATAATTGGCAACAACAACGAACCGGTACAACTGCTGGAAAACCTGCAACGCAACAGTGGAGGCAGCCATTACCTGCAAGTACAACTGCTGGGGGCCAACTGGAACACACAGGCCATGGGGGCCTGTGTTACCATTTTTACCTCCGGCCGGCAACAAACCCGGGAACAATACCCGGTAAGGGGCTACCAGTCGAGCGTAACACAGGTGCTACACTTTGGCCTGGGCGATGCCGGCATCGTTGATTCTGTGCAGGTGGTTTGGCCCGGTGGCAGTACCCAGGTTATCAAAGATGTAAAGACAGACTCCAGGATCTTGTGCAAGCAGACAGAAGGTAATATCCTGCCCGTGCCGGGAAAAACCAGCCCCCCCGTATTCAGGGACGTTACATCGCAATCGGGTCTTGATTTCCGGCACCAGGAAAATGAGTTCATCGATTTCAAGGTGGAAGTGCTGCTGCCCTATCAACTGTCAAAAATGGGTCCTGCACTGGCCACAGCCGATGTGAATGCCGACGGGCTGGATGATATTTTCCTGGGCGGCGCCATTGGCCAGACCGGAGTATTGTACCTGCAGCAGCGCGAAGGCGGATTCCGGAAGGCGCAAAGCCAGCCCTGGGAGGCCGATAAGGAAAGCGAAGACGTGCGCTCCCTTTTCGCCGACTTCAACAACGACAAGCATCCTGACCTGTATGTGGTATCGGGCGGCAATGAATACGAACAGGGCTCTCCCGAATTTGCCGACCGCCTCTATTTGAACGACGGAAAGGGCAAATTCACGAAAGCAACAGGCGCGCTGCCGGCCGATATGCTGGGCAGCAAAATGGCCATTGCCGCAGCAGATATAGATGCCGATGGCGACCTCGATCTCTTCATCGGCGGCAGTGCCATACCCGGCGCCTTCCCCAATGCCGGCCGAAGCTTCCTGTTGCGCAACGACATAAATACGGGCACCATGCGCTTCACCGATGTTACGGCCAGCTGGAATGCCCAGTTGCTGCAACCGGGCATCGTGAACGCGGCAGTATTTGCCGACCTCAACAAAGACAAACGCCCAGACCTGCTCCTGGCCGGCGAATGGATGCCCCTGAGATTATTTGAGCATACCGGTACCAGCTTCCGGGAAACGCCAGCCACGACAGGCCTCACTGACCATGGCTTGTGGAGCGCACTGCTGGTGGAAGACGTAAATGCCGACGGACTGCCGGATATCATTGCAGGCAATGCAGGCAATAATCTTCAATTCAAGGCCTCCGAAAAAGAACCGATCACCCTGTTTGCCAGCGATATTGACGACAATGGCGTAGACGACGTGCTGTTCTGCTACTATATCAACGGCAAGTCTTATCCTGCCGCCTCCCGCGATGAACTGCTGGACCAGGTGGTGCCGCTGCGCAAGCGATTTGTGAAATACCAGCAATACGCCAATGCCACCGTGGAAGATATTGTTCCGGCCGCCAAGCGCAAAACAGCTGCAATCTGGAAGGTTACAGAATTGTCGAGCGTGATATACCTCAACAAAGGCAATGGTTTTGAAAAAACCTTGCTGCCGCCGGAGGCCCAATTCTCCAGGGTATTTAGCATACAGGTGCTGCCGGCATCTGGCGGCGAACGACCGTTGCTGCTCACCGGCAACTTCTATCCCTGGCGGGTGCAATGGGGACGTTGCGACGGCGGCCTGGGCACCCTGCTGCAAACCGATGCCAAAGGAGTTACGCGGGTGGTGCCCAATATGGCTGCCGGCCTCTTTGCCTCCGGCGATATCCGGCAGGCAGGTCTGGTGAAAACTGCTGCAGGCAAACACTGGGTGATACTGGCAAAAAATAATGACTCTGTGCAGGTGTTGGAAATTCAGTAATAATGATTGCAATCAGAAAAATAGTATTGGCAGCCTTCATGCTGACCGCTATGACCGGCAGCCACGCGCAGCCCGAAACGGCCCTGCTGCACCGGGCGCAGGACGCCATCACCACTGTGATAGTGCATGACATTTTTTCGCCGCCCGTGGCCAGCAGGATATACCTGTACAGCAGCCTCGCCGGCTATGAAGCCACCACCGCCGGCACCGGGAAAACCGCTTCATTCAAGAGCATCAGGCCCGACTTTCCGGCGCCGGATCCGGCGATTTACCGGAAGCAAATTGACGTGCCATACAGCAGCCTCTATGCCATGCTGCTCACCGCCTCGCGGTTTGTTTTCTCCGACACCGCCATGCTGGACTCCCTGCAAACCATTTTAAAGAGTTACCCAGCCCTTCCTGCAGGCGTCAAAAAAGCATCGGAAGCATGGGCGCATACTGTGAGCGACAGTGTAATGTCGTGGTCACGGACAGACAACTATGCTGCTACCCGAAAATTACGCCGGTATTCGCACCTCAAGGATCCTGCTGCCTGGATACCTACTCCGCCCGGTTACATGGCCGCTGTAGAGCCGCATTGGGGTAAGATGCGCCCCGTCATCATCGGGTCGCTGGCCGAATACCGCCCGGCCACCCCCATGCCCTTTGGAAAAGACAGCGGATCTGCCTTCTTCAAACAGGCCATGGAAGTGTACCAGGCTTCAAAAAAAATGTCGCCCGGTGATTCAGCCATTGCCCTGTTCTGGGATTGCAACCCTTTTCACCTTACCACCCAGGGCCACTTGAATTTAGCCACCAAGAAATTGTCGCCTGGCGGCCACTGGATGAGCATTGCCGGCGTTTGCAGCCGCAAGGCCGCCTACGGATTCAACAGGACTGTATCCACCTACCTGCTCACTGCCATTGCCCTGTACGACGGATTCATCAGCTGCTGGGATGAGAAATACCGCAGCAACACCATCAGGCCGGAAACATTCATCAATGCCTATATAGACGAAAACTGGCGACCATTGCTGCAAACGCCGCCCTTTCCGGAATATACCAGCGGCCACAGTGTGATCAGCGCAGCCGCTGCGGAGGTACTCACAGCAGTCTTTGGCGATAGTTTTGCCTTTGACGACGACACCGAAACAGCCTACGGCTTGCCCATCCGGTCATTCGCCTCCTTCCGGCAGGCAGCCTCGGAAGCCGCCGTCAGCCGGTTTTATGGCGGCATCCATTACCGCGAAGCCATTGAGAATGGCAGTGTTCAGGGTAAGAAAATTGGCTTGGCCGTGGCAGCACAGGCAGTTAACGGCCTGCTGCCACCCAAAACACCCTAATAACATACATCCCCCATAACTTTTCATATTATTCATCCATCCACATCCATCCGGAACGTCATGAAAAAAATCCCTTTTCTGCTGAGCTGCATTCTCCTGCCGGCGCTGATGCAGGCACAGCATCACGACCGAAGTGAATTGTACACGCCTCCCTCTGATCCGCAGGTGAAGCAGAAGCTGGCGGAGTGGCAAACCCTGAAATTCGGCCTCATGATGCACTGGGGCACATACAGCCAATGGGGCATTGTGGAAAGCTGGAGCCTCTGCCCGGAAGATGAACCCTGGTGCGTGCGCCGCGGCCCCCATGCAGCCAATTGGTACGAATACAAAAAAGCCTACGAAAACCTGCAGACCACCTTCAACCCGGTGAAGTTCGACCCCGACAAATGGGCCGATGCCGCCAGCAAGGCCGGTATGCGCTACCTCGTATTTACCACCAAGCACCATGATGGCTTCAGCATGTTCGATACAAAACAAACGGACTACCGCATCACCCATCCATCAACCCCCTTCTCATCCAACCCCCGTGCCAACGTAACGAAGGAAATATTTGACGCTTTCAGAAAGAAGGGATTTATGACGGGCGCCTATTTTTCAAAACCCGACTGGAACACCAAAGATTACTGGTGGAGCTATTTTCCCCCCAAAGATCGCAATGTGAGCTACAATCCGGCACGCTATCCCGAGCGCTGGCAAGCCTTCAAGGATTTCACCTATCGCCAGATTGAGGAACTGATGACGGGGTATGGAAAGGTGGATATCCTGTGGCTGGATGGCGGCTGGGTGCGTCCCAAACATAGCATTGACACCGCCGTGGAATGGCAGCGCACCATCCCTTACGACCAGGATATAGATATGGCCAGGATTGCAGGCATGGCACGCAAGCACCAACCGGGCCTGCTGGTGGTGGACAGAACCGTGCCCGGCGAATTTGAGAACTACACCACCCCGGAGCAAACCGTTCCCAAAAACTACCTGCCCTATCCCTGGGAAAGCTGCATCACCCTGGGCAATTCCTGGAGCTATGTACCCAACGACAAATACAAAAGCGCCCGAACCGTGATACACATGCTTACCAGCATCATCAGCAAAAACGGAAGCCTGCTGCTGAACGTAGGCCCCGGCCCCGATGGAGAATGGGATCCCCAGGCCTATGCCCGGCTGGAGGAAATTGGCGCCTGGATGCAGGTGAACAGCGAAGCCGTATACAATACCACTGCCGACCCGGCCCTGCAACAGCAGGGTAAATGGGTGTTTACGCGCAACGGGCAATCTGTATATGCCATTTACCAGGCGGCAGAATCAGAAACCACCATTCCCGATCTGCTGAG
>JALOMZ010000203.1 GCA_025455205.1 Chitinophagaceae bacterium
AAGCAATGGAATGTCTGAATAGTAACCGGCAATATGGTCGGCGGCTTCCTGCATCTTCAGCAGGCGCAGGTTGCCCGAGCTTTTCATTTGCGCATAGGTGCGGTCGAATATTTCATAGGGTGTAATGGTATGGGTGATCCTTCGGGCAATGAGGTAGCTGTAGGAAGTACTTTCATTTTTTTGAGGCGATTGCAGGAAGGTGATCAGCGAATCTATCAGTGCCATGGTCACCTGGCCGTCATGTATCAACCGGGAAAAATTGGCCGTGTCATATTTCAGGTCATTCACCATGGATTTGATATACTTCTTCTCCCGCTCCCGGTCTATCCGGTGCTCCAGCTGGTACTCAGCCAGGAATCCGCAGAACACCGCCAGGAACAGCATGAGGAATTCCCTGGTGTATGACTTCCAGTTTCGCTGGCCGTGCTCGTGATGCGGGGGATGATGTACTTCCATACTTTGTGCTGCTTCCGGTTTCGGCATGCTGGTTTCAGGCCGGAGGGCTGTATCTGCGCCTGGTGCTGCTGGTGCAGACGCATCATCAGGCGGGGCCTCCAGCGGTGGTTGTTGTGGCGGAGGCTGCGCATCTTGCGGAGACTGGAGTAGGTTCTTGTCATCCATAAGCCAATCAGAAAAAAGTGACTGCTTCCATCAGGCAAAACTGTATCTGCACGGGCCTGCAGTGGCCTTGTTGCCGCATGCGTGGCCATGATTCCGTACAGATTTCGCTTTATGGGCAAACAAATTACTTCGTATGCTTCACCAGAAAACAGACAATTGTCATATGTCAATCAATGCTTCCGACAGGCATGATGTGCGGGCAGCGGGCTTTCCGCCGGCAGGTATTGATGGTTGGTTTGCCAGCAGGCCAGCTTCTCAGGCGTTGTTTGCATGAGATGGGAAAAAGCTACCTTGATTCTAATTCCAGTTTGATGGTATCCTCAGGTTTAAAGGGTTCTTTATCCTTTCATAGGTTGTAAGTAGAAATCTGGTATTCATTCTATAGCAGCACAGATTCAGAAGTGCAGATTCGAAAATGTTATCGTGGTATTGCCCCTGGAATCATTGACCAAGTTCCGAAACTGTATGGCAATGGATGTGAAGTGTCCCCGGCTTTGTCGTCTGCAGATGAGGAACACAGGAAACGGACAGGAATGCGGTCTGGCTAATGCCAGAATCGAAACAACCTGGTAAAGATAATTCTGTCAACAAAAGCCGCTAACGCCACGCCCAATGCATACATCACAAAGTCCAGCCAGTCGAATACGGTGGCCAGTGCATAAATGCCAAAATATTGCAGCGTTTCTGAAAGGGAGCACAATAAAAAAATGCTGATGGCTTTGACCTGCCATTTTTGAAGCGGGCGGAAATGATCTTCTACGAGTACCAGCAGCATGTAATAGGCAAAAGGGATGGCAATGTCAGCAAAGTAGCTTTTGAAAAACTGCAGTGCAGCAGGCCCTGCCCAATCGGCGCCGCGCACAAAGATGGCGGCAATGATGAGCATGATAACCAGCACAACCCCTTTCTTGCGGTTTATCACTTTACATTAGGTTTCAGCCAAAGTTACAGTTCGGGGAGGGCATTTCCCTGCATGTGGTTGCGTGTGCGAAATGCCGATCTGATAGCCGTTCCGCAACAATTCGATACAGGTTTGTTCGGCCAATGCACAGGGGCTCAAAACGGGAGAGCTGCTGAGGGCCGCGCAGCCTGGATGGCAGGGCTAGTTTCAGTGGATGCCAAAGCCGGGAGACTGCAGGTAACCCTTTCAGGGTTCTGGTACCAAGGGATACCTGCCCTGCTATAAACAGGGGGCGCCTTCAGCGACAATATACAAGGATGTGGTCAGCTGCCGGGCACGAAAGATCCGTTCTTCATGCTGGCAAGTACTTTTTCAAATGCCTCCGCCGGCAGGCTGGACTGTTGCATGGTGGCCACGGCTTTTTCCATCATTTCTATGGCTTTCTCTTTATTGCCGGTGGTGTACAACAAACGGGCATAGGTATCCAGCAATGTTGGCACTTCCCGGAAAGCCAGGCCCCGTTCTGCCCACTCCATGGCGGTGGCCAGGTCCTGGGGCTTTTTAGACATGGTATATACATCCCAGGCATAGATATTATACTGGTTGGCAAAATCCTGGTCGCGGGGCTTGAACGAGCGGGTAGCCGTATACACATTTCCCTGAATGCTTTTTATGGGAGGTATCTGCTGCAGGATCAGTGCCTCCGCCTGCTTATCGAGTCTTTTGATGGAATCCGGGCTGATCTTATTCAGGTAATTGTTGACATAATACCGTGCATAGGTAATATAGATGCCTGTATCGTGAACGGCTTTGTAGTAGGATGCCATATCGCGGAGAAAGATGCCCTGCTGTTCATTGCTGGAGGCATTGGTTTGTATGGCAGCAGCAAAACGGGCGGTGCGGGAAGCCAGGCCATAGTCTTTGGTGCGAATGGCCTGCTGCCGGCTGGCGAGAATGATCTGCATGTTGATGCGGCTGCGGGTGGGCAGGTCCATCTGGTACCAGGCTTTTCGGAACTGGGCCGTGTCGGTTCTCCGGGCCACGGAATCGGCATAAGAGCCCAGCACCGGCGCCAGGCTGATGACCGCTGTGATATGGGCGGGCACATGGAAGGAGTCGGCGGGAATGCTTTTGGCATAGGTGTCTACCAGCGACTGCGCTTCCTGCTGATAACTCTTTTTCAGTAAGATCAGCTGGCGCAGGGAAGCGGTATCTGAAGGATTGCTTTCCCATTTTTGCTGGAGTTGCTCCGGGGTGGCCAGTGGGCTTTGCTGTTGTTTCATGGCCCTGGAAGCTTCCTGCAGGTAGCCGTCGGGCGCCGAGGTAGATCCGTTGTAGCGATGAACGAGGTCGCCATCCCGGTTGAAGAACAGCACGCCAAATTGCTGGTTGACCGGCCGGAAGTATGCATCCACCATGTGTTGCCATTCATCGGTGCCGGCCGCCGGCCGGATGGCCACCACCATGCTATTGAGCGCGTAGGCAGCTTCACTGCTGAGGCCCTTGGTGGCCACGGCATTGCATTGTTCACAGGTTTTACTGTCAATCACCACCATCAGCAATTTCTTTTCCTTTCGGGCCTGTTTCAGGGCTTTGTCAAAGGATGCGTTGGTAATGGTAACCTGTGCCAGAGAAACAGCGCAGAGAAACAGCAGTAGCACAAACGGCAAAAAGCGTAGCTTGGAATGCATAGGGTGTTCAGCGTGGATATAAATGAATGACAGATAAAAATAGGGTATGATGCATCATTCAGGCCGTGATGCCGGATGATTTTTTAAAGGATCAGCTTCGCCCTTGCACTGACTGTTTCCGGGAGGGTGGTGGCGGAAATACAGGGGCGTTAATGCAGGGGGGGTTCTGTTTCATGTTGAATCTTTTGTTAATAGCGATGGTCGGTTTTTGAATTGTGGAATCTGCTTATAGTTTCGTTGTCTGAACACCACACTTATGAGAATATTCCGATCCGTTATGCTCACCATGGCCCTGGCATCGTTTTCCTCGGCCTGGTCGCAACCCGCCTCCAACCCCACCGAGAAAGGCAACAAGCAGGCCGGCTTGCAGGTGATGCTGGCCTGGACCGACATGTACAACAGCTACACCACACTCTCTATAGACGACAATAATAAAAGCTATGGCATCAATATGGCCGGCCTGTACGGATGGTTGCTGGAGCGCAACTGGATGGTGGGGCTCCAGGTGAATGCCGGTGCCTATCGCGACAGCTATGCGAAAGGCGAGCCCTACGGGTACGATGAAAAGGGCTTCGATATTTCGCTCACGCCCATCACGCGTTATTATTTCACGGTCGACAAAAAGCATCGGTTCAAGCCCTTCCTGTTTGCCGGTCTGCCGGTAGTGTACAGCAACATGGAACGGGAATCAGGCGCAAACGGACCAGGCAGCTACCAGGATGAAACCCTGCAGCTCAGGGCCAGTTTTGGGCTGGGCGCCGCCTATTTCGGCCGGGCCGGCAGCCTGGAACTCAATGTGAGCAACATGGGCTTCTTCTTTGGAGTGAACAAATTCATCCCCTCGAGGCGTAAATAAGATACCCCACCACACCCAAACGAAAATCAGACACACTGCCCGGCCAGGAATGGCCGGGTTTTTTATGCCTGCCGCCACCCGCTGCGCCCCGGCTGGGTGTCAACCTCCGGCATCCTTATCTTTGCCGTCCCCGGTGGAAATGCCAAAAGCGAAAATTCCAAAGGGTGAAATTCCAAAATCCAAAAGGAGCAAACGAACAGTCATTCACTCACCTGGCGGACAGGCAATGGCACCACGGCCATGCTGACCGCCCCATTCAAGACCGCAACTATGACCTACGACGCCAATACCTTCCAGAATCTGATCAGCCACGCAAAGGAATACGGCTATATTTTCCAGAGCAGTGAGATCTACGACGGCCTGGCCGCCGTGTACGATTATGGCCAGAATGGGGCCCAGCTGAAAAAGAATATCCGCGATGCCTGGTGGAAGACCATGACCCAGCTGAACGACAATATCGTGGGCATTGATGCCGCCATTTTCATGCATCCCACCACCTGGAAGGCCAGCGGCCACGTGGACAATTTCAGCGATCCCATGATCGACAACAAAGACAGCCAGAAGCGCTACCGGGTGGATCACCTGATTGAGGCGCATGCGGAGCTGCTGGAGAGCGAAGGCAAGTCCGAACAGGCCGATGCCCTCATTGCCGCCATGGAGCAATTGCTGGCCAAAGACGACCTGGCCGGCATTCGCCAGCTGATCATCGATAACAACATCAAGTGCAGCATCAGCGGCACCTGCAATTGG
>JALOMZ010000204.1 GCA_025455205.1 Chitinophagaceae bacterium
ATCCTGGCAGTTCATGAGGAAGGAACGGCCTACCTGCAAACAGACCTGGGCCAGGAGAGTCTATTGAACAGGCTGGAACAGCATGGCTATACGGACTATATAAAAGGCCTCTTTGCAGAAAGCCTCACCCAGCTGGCCCGCCTGCAGGTTATCGGGCACGAGGGCCTGGACTACAACCAATGCATCACGGCCAAGGAATTTGGCAAACAGGCTATCCTGAGCGACCTGCTCTATTTCAAGTACTATTTCCTGGATGCCCTGCAGCAACCCTACGACAAGCAGGCCATGCTGGACGATTTTGATGCCCTGGCCACCTACCTCACGCATACGGAATACAAGTTCTTCATGTTCCGCGACTTCCAGAGCCGCAACATCATCATGCAGGGCGACAAACCCTATTTCATCGATTACCAGGGCGGCATGCGCGGGGCACCCCAATACGATGCCGCCAGCATGATCTGGCAGGCACGGGCCGACCTGCCCGACGACTGGAAGCAAGACCTGCTGAACCACTATATGGATTCCCTGGAAGAAGTGCTGGGGCATCCTATTGACCGCAGCACTTTTGTGGCACAGTATTACGGCTATGCCCTCATCAGGCTGCTGCAGGTGCTGGGCGCCTACGGTTTCCGCGGCCTCTTTGAACGGAAGGCACAGTTCCTGAGCAGCATTCCCCAGGCCCTGAGTAACCTGAAATGGTTTATCACCCACCGGCCCCTGGGCATTCACGTTCCGGAATTCAAGCGCATGCTCAATGTGGTGGTAGGCGACGATATCATTGCCCGCTTCAGCCCGCCGCGGGCCAACGACAGCACGCCACTGGTGGTGCAGGTAAACAGCTTCAGTTTCAAACAGAACGGATACCCGGAAGATGACAGTGAAAACGGCGGCGGATTTGTTTTCGATATGCGCGGCATCCTCAACCCCGGCCGCATCGAGGAATACAAAAAGCTCACCGGCAAGGACAAGGAAGTGAGCGATTTCCTGGAGCAGAAAACCCGTATGCCGGAATTCCTCAACAGTGTGTTCGACCTGGTGGACATCAGCGTGGAAGATTACCTGAAACGCGGATTCAGCAAGCTCATGGTCAATTTTGGCTGCACCGGCGGCCAGCACCGCAGTGTGTATGCTGCAGAACAAACCGCCCGCCACCTAAGGAATAAGTACAAGGTGAAAACGGTGGTGACGCATATGAATGCGGAGAATTGGGTGAGATAAGAATAAGGACGAAGGACGAGGTACGAAGTGGGAAGTTTGGGAGACACGACAGCAAAAATGAAACGGGGATGATATCGCCGGCAGCATACACTACTTCTATGTTGCGCTGCATGATCTGGTAAAAAAGTCTGAATCCGGTATAACAGAAGAAACTTGCTATGATTGCAATGATCCTGGCCGCAGGCCTCGGCACAAGATTGAAGCCCTTTACCGATCATCACCCCAAGGCTTTAGCGGTGGTGAATGGCAAAACCGTGCTCCAGCGCAATGTGGAATACCTGCAACAAGCGGGCATCCGGCGCGTGGTGGTGAATGTGCATCATTTTGCGGAACAGATCATTGATGCTGTGGAAGCATCGCAGGGCTGGGGCTCGGAGGTTCTGATCAGCGATGAACGGGCTGAAGTACTGGAAACGGGCGGCGGCATTCAGCATGCCATTCCCCTGTTTGGTGATGCCGCGCAGCTGGTGGTGATGAATGCAGATATTCTCACCGATATGAACCTCAGCGCCATGATACGGGAGCACCAGGAAAACGGTGCTGCCGCCACCCTGGCCGTTACCGACCGCACCTCGTCCCGCTGCTTTCTGTTCAACGAAGAAAACAGGTTGTGTGGCTGGCGCAACCGCAACAGCGGCGAAACGAGGCAACCGCTTCCGGCTTCATCAGTCACTGAAAAAGCCTTCAGCGGCATCCATGTCATTCACGAAAACATTTTTCGCCACCTGCCCTTCACCGGTAAATTCTCGATGGTGGATGCCTACCTGGCCATGTGCCCCACCCACCGCATTCAGGGTTTTGACCACAGCGGCTGCCGGTTCATAGACATTGGCACAATGGAAAAACTGGAAAAAGCCAGCCACCTGTTTCCCTGAACACAATGCCGCTCCAGCACCGCGGCAGAGTTTACATTTCATTCACAGCTGTTGCCGCCATCCGCATTAACTTAGAACCCTTCAGCAAACACACACGCTTTCATGAATACTGAGCAGGTCCTGATGGTATTGTGCGGAGTGGTAGTATTGTCATACTTCTTCTCCATCCTGAGCAGGCGATTCCGCCTGCCCTCCGTGCTGTTGCTGCTGTTCTCCGGCATTGGCATCCGCTATCTGGCCGACCGCTACGGATATACCCTGAACCTGCCCCACGTGGTGGTGGAAGGCCTCGGTGTGGTGGGACTCATCATGATTGTACTGGAAGCCGGCCTCGACCTCAAGCTGAACCGGCAGAAAGTGCCGCTGATCCGGCGTTCATTTCTGTCAGCCACTATCATACTCCTATTCTCTGCCATACTCATCACCCTCATTCTCCGACACTGGCTCATGGAGCCCTGGGTCAACTGCATCATTTATGCCCTGCCCCTATCCATTATAAGCTCAGCGATTGTTATACCCAGCCTTCACCACCTCACCCCCGACAAAAAGGAATTCCTGGTATATGAGGCTTCTTTTTCAGACATCGTAGGCATCATCCTGTTTAACTATTTCACCATTGGCGAAATTCTCACGCTGCAGTCGCTGGGCGTGTTTACCGGAAGCATCATAGGCGCCATCCTGGTTTCCATTGCATCTTCCGTATTGCTGTTCCTGCTGCTGGCCAACACAAGGCTCAACATCAGGTTCTTCCTTGTTTTTTCCCTGCTCATACTGCTGTATGCCGCCGGGAAACTGATGCACCTGCCTTCGCTGCTGATCATCATGGTGTTTGGCCTGATGATCAGGAATTGGGAGTATGTGAAACTGCCTTCCTTCCTGGGCACCTATCCTGAAAGCCAGGTGAACGAGATTCGCGAACTGATGCATTCCATCACCGCAGAATCCTCTTTTCTCATCCGGACATTCTTCTTTATCCTGTTTGGGTTCACCATTCAGTTGAATAACATCCTGAATGAAGAAGTAATCACCATCGGCAGCCTCATTGTGGCGGCCCTGCTGCTGGTGCGCCTGCTTTACCTGCGCCTCTTCCTGAAAGCCAACCTTTTCCCGGAACTGTTCTTCATGCCCCGGGGGCTCATCACCATTGTGCTGTTCTACAAGATACCCCCAGCCTTTCATCTCAGCAGCTTTAATGAGAGTATTATTGCATTTGTGATCTTAACCACCAGCCTGCTCATGATGCTGGGCAACCTCTTTTACCGCCGAAAGCCACAGCCCCTGCTGGAAGAACAGCTTTTTGTGGAAAGGACGGACCTTGGCAATCCATAATCAGCCAGTCACATTCGCCATTCGCCAGCACCCATTTACCATGAAAAGGTACAGGGTGATCATTCTTGCCGGGGCAGGTGCCAAACTTCCGTACTTTGCAGTACCAATTGCCTGCCGCCAACATGAGCTACAACTATTTACCGCTGGATAGTACCCCTACCACATTTGACCAGGTGAAGCATCTCCTGGCCTACGACCAGCAGATCTCCGTCACCTTCACCGCCTACGAGGCCATCGAAAAATGCCGCCATTATCTCGACCGTAAAATGGACAGCGGCGAAGGCCTGTACTATGGCATCAACACCGGATTTGGCTATTTGCAGGATGTGAAAATTGATCCTTCACAAATTGAGCAGCTGCAATATAATCTGCTGATGAGCCATGCCTGTGGCATGGGCGAAACGGTACCGACTGACATAGTGAAACTGATGCTGGCCCTGAAGGTGAAAAGCCTCAGCCATGGGTATAGCGGGGTGCAGAATGCCACCGTGCAGCGGCTCATTGACCTGCACAATGCCAGGGCTTATCCAGTGGTGTACACTCAGGGCAGCCTGGGCGCCAGCGGCGACCTGGCCCCGCTCAGCCATCTCTGCCTGCCCATTTTTGGTATGGGCAGTGTATGGTTGAACGGTGTGGCACAGGATGCATCCATACTGCAGCAGCACTTTGGCTGGGATCCGGTGCACCTCAAAAGCAAGGAGGGACTGGCCCTGATCAATGGAACCCAGTTCATGAGCGCCTATGGCATGTGGTGCCTGGTGCAGGCAGACAGGCTGATCAAATGGGCCGACCTTATAGCCTGCATTTCGGCCGATGCATTCCACTGCAATACGCAGCCATTTACCGAACAGATCCACCGCATCCGCCCGCACAAGGGGCAGATACACACTGCCAACCGTCTGCGCCACCTGCTGGCCCAAAGCGAGATAGCGCATGCGCCCGGCAAAGCCGTGCAAGACCCCTATTCCTTCCGTTGCATACCGCAGGTGCATGGTGCCAGCAAAGACGCCTTCGATCATGTATTGCAGGTGTTCCTGCAGGAAATAAACAGTGTTACAGACAACCCCAACATCTTCCCCGACGAAGACCTCATTCTCAGCGGTGGCAATTTTCACGGACAGCCACTGGCCATGGCACTCGATTACCTCAGCATTGCTGTGAGCGAACTGGCCAATATCAGCGAACGCCGCACCTATCAACTCATCAGCGGGCAACGGGGCCTTCCACTGTTCCTGGTAAAGGACGCCGGGCTGAACAGTGGATTCATGATACCCCAGTATACCGCCGCCGGCATTGTTAGTGAGAACAAGCAACTCTGCACCCCGGCCAGTGTAGACAGCATTTCCAGCAGCAATAACCAGGAAGACCATGTAAGTATGGGCGCCAACGC
>JALOMZ010000205.1 GCA_025455205.1 Chitinophagaceae bacterium
CAACCGGCTGCTCGGTGCCCGTACCCAGAATATGCAAGCCTTCCACAGAGGGTATCAGGCAAATAATCATCGGATGGCT
Organism: Chitinophagaceae bacterium; assembly: GCA_025455205.1. Taxonomy (GTDB): domain Bacteria; phylum Bacteroidota; class Bacteroidia; order Chitinophagales; family Chitinophagaceae; genus Phnomibacter. Next base: position 80 of record JALOMZ010000205.1, read on the forward strand.
GGCACGCGAGCCGGCACCCTCCATCTCATTGGATCGCCTTGCCTCCAGCAGGTCTGCAAAACCTTGAGCCCAGCGGTAGGTATACCAATGCCCGTCTATTTTCACCGGGTGGTTTTGTTGCTCCCACAGGAATTCGGTTTCGGCCAGGAAATCAGGCCAGTAGTCCTGGATGGCCTGCAACCGGTTGATACGGGGCATTCTGAATCCGGCGGCAAAATCAGTCACCAGGTCGGCAATCAGGGTGGCGGAGCCTTTGGGCCGGAAGAAATATTTCTCTGTAGCGCCCAGGCCCACCACCATCACCATCACACCGCCATACAAGGCTGCGGTGAGGTTTGCCTGCGAAAACTTTGTAAGGCCCAGCTTGTGGTTTAATGCCCTGCCGGCAATGCCTGGCGGCGCATAATGCCAGAGGCTTGAAGGATGCGAAGGATGTGCACTTTGCCCGGTGGGTGGCTGTTCATGGCGCACAAAGGCGCGGGCGAATGGCTTGTAATTGGGATGGCAGTGCAGGTCAATGGAAAAATGAAAGGCCGGCATGAGCAAAACATTACTCCGAAAAAATACGGAGTTCAACCATTAATTGCAAAAACTTCCATGACAAAGCAGGTTCCTCAGGCCTGTGCAGACACCAGTTTCAGGAAGCGGCGGTTGAGGAAGAGGGCAGCCATGCTGAGGCCGGCTACAAAGCCCCACCAAATGCCGCTGGCACCCCAGCCCATCGGAAAGGCGAGCACATATCCCACAGGAATACCAATGCCCCAATAGGCGATGGTTACCAGCAGGGTAGGCAGGCGCACATCCTTGATGCCCCGGCACAGGCCCGCTCCAATGGCCTGCAGGCTGTCGCTCACCTGAAAGAGCGCGGCCACCAGCAGTAACTGGGCAGACAGCTGCACCACAGCGGTTTCCTGGTTGAACAGAAGTGGCAACTGGTAGCGGAGGAGCACAAAAAGCAGGCCGGCTGCCAGTCCGTATATCAGGCCACCCATGATGGTGCTCTTGCCAATGGCGTACAGGCGGTGGCGGTCGTTGGCCCCGTAAGCGTGGGCGGTTCGTATGCTGCCTCCCATGCTGAGGCCCAGGATGGCCATAAAGGTGGTGCTGGCGCAGTTGAGGGCTATCTGGTGGGCAGCCTGGGCGGTGGCACCCAGCCAGCCGACCATGATGCCGCTTACACTGAAGGCACCGGCTTCCATCACCAGCTGCAGGCCACTGGGTACACCCAGGTGTAGCAATTCCCTGATGGTTTTCCGGCTGAAATGCCAGGCTTTGTCACGTACGGATATGTATGCCGCATAGGCTTTATGTCGCCAGATGATCCAGGCCAGGACGGCGGCAATCAGCACACGACTCAGGAGCGTGGCCACACCGGCACCCAGCAATTCCATGCGGGGAACACCCCAATGGCCAAATATGAATATCCAGTTGAGGAAGGCGTTCAGCGGAAGGCTGATCAAAGACAGGATCATGCCGGTGTGCGTATGCTCCAGCGCATCGCTGAATTGCTTCAATCCCAGGAAGAAAGTCATGGGAACCAGTCCCCAGGCCATCACCAGAAAATAGGGTTTGGCAATGGGTACAATGTCGGGGTCCTGGCCCATGTGGTCAAGCAGGGGCATGCCCAGCCAGCAAAGCAGGGCAATGAGCAGGCTGATGCCGGTAGACAGCAACACCCCATTGTAGAGATAGCGGCTGGCAGCTACTTCATTGCGCTGCCCGCGGGCAATGCTCACCAGGGCAGTGATGGCAATGGTCATGCCAATGCAGATCACCTGGGGAATGCCAATGGCATTGATCACAAGGCTGCTGGCTGCCAACTGCTTGTAGCTGATGGCGCCCACCATGGCACTGTCTATAAGCCCCAACCCTACCTGCGCCACATTGCTCAGAATGAGCGGCAGCGAGAGTTTGAGGGTCAGCCTGAATTCATGCATCAACGCCATATGCCTAATGTAAGAAGGGCGCAAAGATGGGGTGCAGCAACAGCATTGCCAGCATTGTGAAGAATTTTGGGGTCAGCGCCATTGCAGGGCTGATACACCCGGCAGGTCAAACACCAGAGAAGGGCCGTAACATCCTGCAGGAGTATGGTATCCGGGTTTCCAGTTTTCTGCCAGTACCAGCCGCGCTATATGAAGGGAAGCATGGGCCGTTAGGGTATAGGCTTCCGGCGTGGTGAAACTGGCGGTAACCGATTGACCGGCTTGATTGCGGGCGCGTCCCCACAGGCAGGTGCTGCCGGCCAGGCGCTGGGCATCTGAAGGTCCTGCCGGCCGCTGGTCTATCTTCCGTTGTATCCATTGTTTCACCAGGCGGGTGCGCAAGAGGCCGTTGAACAGCCATTGCCACTTGAGCAGTTGGTACATGGCGGGCTTCACCCGCGTATAGGTGATGATATTGGGAATGCCGGTGGTATGCCAGGCTGTTACAATATCGCCCCAGGGAATGGCCATGGTAAACATGTGGGTGCCATCTACCTCCACCTCCAGCTTTTCATGTCCCAGGGGTTTGGGCACCAGTTTACCATTTTGCCGGATGGCTCCGCCGGCACCCAGTTTGTTGACCATACTGGTGGCCGTACCATGGCTGATACCACCACCGCCCCGGCCGCCAAAGGCCAGCTGCAAATGCGTGGCATCGGGCAGGCGCTGTTGCAGGGCCAGTGCCAGGCAGTCGGTAGGCACTACATCAAATCCGGTGCCGGGCATGAGCATAATGCCGGCGGTACGGGCCGCCTGGTCAAGGGAGGCTGCCATAGCGAATACATCCGTTTCGCCTGTGATGTCCAGGTAATGTGTGCCCGTGCGTAAACAGGCTTCCAGCATAGGCCTGGCCGTGAAAACAAAAGGACCGGCAGCATGGATGATAACGCGTACATCCCGCAGGGCTTCATCGAGGGAATGTGCCGATGACAGGTCAAAACAGCGCCACGCAAAGCCGTGGGCTTGGGCCAGCGGTTCTAAACGGGCTGCATCACGTCCGGCCAGTATAGGCTGCAGGCCATATTGGGCAGCCAAGCCCACCATCAGCCGGCCAGTATACCCATAGGCGCCATAGATCATGAGGGATTGCTTCATGGCCCTGAAATTAATGCTTTGGCAGGGAAGCGGGCTGGGAACATCCGCATACAGCGGCGCCGATAACGTGGGGGAGCATGATCAGGTACAGGCAACCTTGCCAGGCACCAAACGGGAGCTGTTTTGCTGGCAGGTCAATGATGGGCGTGGATAGGAGTCTATTTGCTTCGCAGTTCTTCGAAAATGCCGGTTTGCTTGTTCTTCCAAACATTATCCCAGTTGAACCAGCGGCCATTCATGGCTACGTATACACCTGGCGGCAGGGTTTGCACAAAGGCCATGGCGCTGCCAAGGTTGAAGAGTCCGTCGCTGGAGCCGAATTTGTAGGGTATCATAGCGCCGGTAATCACCACTGTTTTGCCGGAAACTTTTTCGGCCAGCACCCGGGCCGTTTCCACCATGGTATCGGTGCCATGGGTGATGATGATGCGGTGGTGCTCAGCCCGGTTGCAGTGCTCGGCAATCAGTTCGCGGTCGGCATCTTCCATCTGCAGGCTGTCGATCATCATCAGGGTGCGGATATCCACATCCAGGCGGCACCGGCCCAGTTTGAGCATTTCCGGCAGGTGGGTCTCCTTGAAGAAAAGGGTGCCGGTGATTTCATCGTATTCCTTGTCGAAAGTGCCTCCGGTGACGAATATTCTGATTGCCATGTGATGACCTGAAATGAAATAGGTGTAAAATTAGCCAACCCTCCGCTGCTTTTCCAACCTCATCCCCGGGCAAGGGGCGCGCTCTTTGACAAAATATCCGGTGGGCGCTCAATCCTTGAATGAAATCAATGTTTCGGCTTCAATAGGTGCACAGGATTTTTGGAGAGCCGGTAAAAAATAGTGATCGGTCAAGGTTCCCTCAGCATGTTGGCTGCAGGGTAAGCCCCGCAGTCAGTGCATGAAACGGGATAACCCGGGCAGGGCAGGCTTGCCGCAACCAGAAAGCATGTCAAAGCCCGATAAAAAGGGATGAGCGGATTGTCGCCGTCTGCTCACATGATTATTTTCCGTGTCCGTTTAGATCCTCATCCGTAAATCAACAGAAACAACTGCATGGAAAAGATGAAAGCTGTGGTATGCCGCGCCTATGGACCGCCGGAGGTGCTGGTCATTACGCAAACTGACAAGCCGGTGCCGCGGAAAGGAGAGGTTCTGGTGAAAATAATGGCTACCGCGGTTAACTCCGCCGATATCAGGGTTCGTGGGCTGCAGGTGCAGGGATGGCTGCGGTTGGTGATGCGTCTGGTATTGGGGTTTACCAAACCCCGGAAGCCCGTGCTGGGAACAGTGTTGGCGGGTGTGGTGGAAGCGACGGGCGACAAGGTTAGCCGGTTCAAGCCGGGCGATGAAGTATTTGCCATTACGGGATTTCGCTTCGGCACCTATGCTTCCTATGCCTGCCTTCCGCAACACGGTACCATCCTGCACAAGCCTGCAGGCTCCACCTTTGAGGAGGCGGCCACCATCCTGTTTGGTGGTATGACGGCACTGTATTTTTTGGAAAAGGCTGGTTTGCTTAAGAGGCAACGGCCCAGGGTGCTGGTGTATGGCGCCACCGGATCGGTGGGGGCTGCGGCCGTGGAGATTGCCAGGTACCATCAGGCCCGGGTGACATCAGTATGCAGCGAAGAGGGCCTGCCGCTGGCCAGAGCCCTCGGC
>JALOMZ010000008.1 GCA_025455205.1 Chitinophagaceae bacterium
TACCCGTTGCTGGTGCATGCCATGCTGTTCGGCGGACATTATATCAACAGTGCATTAGCTGTTTTCAAACAGTTCAGGACCTACGGCGAATAGGCATCAATATTTTGCCCTGCCACCTGCATACCCGTTACACCGGATAGCGAATCATTGGAAATGGTATGCATTTGCCAGTTGCTACTTCCCGGACCCCGTATGGCTGTACCTTTGCGCCAAAATTTTCAAGCATGGATCAGGTTCGAATGAGCGCATTGGCAGAAGGCATGCAGGGCAGCGAGATTGTGAAACTGGGCAACGCCATCCGCGAGCGCAAGCGTTTGGGTGAAACCATCTACAATTTCACCATCGGCGATTTTGACCCTGCAGAATTTCCCATTCCCAAGGGTCTTGAAGAAGAAATTATCAGGGCTTACCGTGAGCGGCATACCAGCTACCCCCTGGCTGATGGAGAGCTCGACCTGCGCCAGGCCGTGTGTGCCTTTTACAAGCGCAGTCTGGGCCTGGATTATGATGTGCATGAGATCCAGATTGCTGCCGGCGGCCGTCCCCTGATCTATACCATTTTCAAGACATTGGTGGATGCCGGCGACAAAGTGGTGTACGCGGTACCCAGCTGGAACAACAACCACTATGTGAACCTCACCCAGGCAGAACATTGTGTGGTGGAAGCCACCTTGGAGAACAACTTCATGCCCACGGCCGAACAGCTGGCGCCGCATATTCCGGGAGCGGCCCTGCTCTGCCTCTGTACGCCGCAGAATCCTACGGGCACCACCCTGGAAAAATCAGAACTGGAGAAGATCTGCGAACTGGTGCTGGCAGAGAACGCACGCCGCGGTCCCGGCGAGAAGAAACTGTATGTGATGTTCGACCAGATGTACTGGACACTCACCTTTGGCGATACGCAGCATTACAACCCGGTGAGCCTGGTGCCTGCCATGAAAGAATACACCGTATTCGTAGACGGCATCAGCAAGTGCTTTGCCGCCACCGGCGTGCGCGTGGGATGGTCTTTCGGTCCCGCACAGGTTATTGCCAAAATGAAGGCCATCCTCAGCCATGTGGGTGCCTGGGCGCCCATGGCCGAGCAGAAGGCCACCGCCCATTTCCTGCACCAGGAAGCAGCTATCAACCAATTCTTCGTGCAGTTCAAACAGGATATCCAATACCGCCTGGATGCCATTTACAACGGTCTCATGGCCCTGAAGCAAAAGGGCTATGCAGTGGATGCAGTAACGCCCCAGGCAGCCATTTACCTCACCATCAGATTTGAGCTGGTAGGGAAGAAAAGGGCTGATGGCACCCTGCTTGCCGATCAGGCAGCGGTTACCCAATACCTGCTGGAAGAAGCCGGCCTCGCCATTGTTCCCTTCTATGCTTTCGGGGCCGACAGGTCGAGCAGCTGGTACCGCCTGAGCGTGGGCACCTGCCGCAAGGCCGACCTGGAGCCTATGTTCAACAGGCTGGAGGGAGCCCTTGCCAAATTGCAGTAAGGGTGACCCCGGATTTTGTACATTGCCGCATGAAGACGATGACTATCGTTGCATGCGGCATTTTTATGCTGCTCACCCAACAGCTGCCGGCACAGGTGTCTGCCGGCATCATTACCGGTAAATTGCCCCAGTTGGCCTACAGCAATGGCGCCGACCGCCTGGGCAGCGCCAAGGCTGGATATATTGACACAGGCATTCTGGTGAAAGTGGTAGACAGTGTGCAGGGCAACTATACCCTGCAACTCTCCCAAAACAGGCAAGCCTACCTGGCGAAGAACTTTGTACAACCCGTGGCCGATACCCTGCCCATGACTACCGCTCTTATGGAAACCTGGACGGTGCGGGGTGGCGTGAAATATGATACCATAAGCATCGGCCTCAGCCGCAAGATCCCCTATACATCCTGGATGGAAACCAGTCCTGCCATTATCATGGTGGAGCTGTACGGTGTGCAATCGAATACCAATTGGATCACCCAGCTGCAATCTGCCAAGGGCATACGCCAGGTGAGCTGGCAGCAAACGGAAAATGATGTGGTACAGGTGCGCATTGAGCTCATGCAGCACCAACACCTGGGCTACAGCATTGGCTACTCAGGCCGCCGGTTGAACCTGGTGGTGACGAGAAAGCCGGAAAAAGCTTCCCTGCGCGATTTCATAGTGGCCATAGATGCAGGGCATGGGGGCACCAACACCGGCGCCAGCGGCATCACCAGCAAGGTGCAGGAAAAGGACTACACCATCCGCTTTGCCCGCGAGCTGGAAAAACTATGCCGAAAGAAGGGTATGCAGGTGATCATGACCCGTACCAATGATTCAACCATTGATAACAAAGACCGGCTGCTCTATCTCAATACCTACAAGCCCGATCTGCTGGTGAGCTTCCACCTCAACTCAGGCGGTCGAAGTACGGTGCGGGGCGTAAGTACCTATTACCGGCATGTTGCCTTTCAGCCGTTAACGCGGAGCATTTTGAATGAATTATTGCAGATACGTGACCTGCAGGAGTTTGGCAATGTGGGCAGCTTCAATTTCCAGCTGGTGCAGCCTACGGAATATCCCAGTTGCCTGGTGGAAGTAGCCTTCCTGAGCAATCCGGAAGACGAGGCACTTATACTGCAGCAATCCTTTCAGGAAAAGGTGGCCCGCAAAGTGTATGACGGCATCCGCTACTGGCTGAAGCAGCTGGATTGAAGTTCAAAGTTCCAGGTGTTCAGGAGTTCCAAAGTTGAAGGACTCAGGAACTGCCCGCATGTGATGGATGTTCAGACCTTGCCCGTGGCTATCTGGTCCAGGGCCATCACCAAACGGTCGAGGTCTTGCAGGCGGGTGTACACATGGGGCGTGATGCGTACACAATGGATATTTTCCCAGTTGATGCCTACAGAGTGTATCTTGAATTTGCTGAACATCTTTTGTTCCAGTTCTTCCGGCTTCATGCCATCTATGCTCACGCCGGCAATGCTGCAGGAATAGGCAGGTTTCAGGGAAGTATGCAGCCGCACGCGTGGTATTTGCATGGCTTTACGGGCCCAGTAGTCTTTGAGATACCGGATGCGCTCCTCCTTTCGTTTGGCCCCTATTGATTCATGGAAATTGATGGCTTCCCCTATGGCCTGCTCAATGCAGAAGCTGCGGGTGCCCAGGGTTTCAAACTTGCGGATATCACCGCTGTTGGGCTTGTCGTTGCATACCAGCGGCCAGATCTTCTCTATCTTTTCTTTTTTGACCCACAGCATGCCGCTGCCAATGGGGGCGCTCAGGAACTTGTGCAGGGAGGTGCCGAAGTAATCGCCACCCAGATCCGGGATCCGGAAGTCCAGCAGCCCAAAACTATGGGCGCCATCAATGATCACCTCTGCTCCGCGGCGGTGGGCCATGTCGGCAATTTTGCGCACGGGCAGAATCTGCCCCACCCAGTTGATGATATGGGTGAGGTGTACCACTTTGGTGCGCGGCGTCATCGCTTCTTCAAATTTCCTTACCATGGCATCATCATCTTCCAGGGGGAAGTCGAAGGAGATTTGCTTGTACACGATGCCGTCGCGCAGCTGCCTTTGGCGCCATGCCTGTATCATGTTGGGATAGTCTTGCAGGGTGCCAAGCACCTCATCGCCTTTTTGCAGCGGCAGGCCGAAGATGATGGTGTTGAGCGCTTCGGTGGCATTGCGGTTGATGGCCACCTCTTCGGGGTCGCATCCGCCCAGGCCGGCCAGCTTGGCCCGCAGCGGCTCGCGGCCCTGGTCCATGATACGCCACATGTAGTAGGTGGGGCCTTCATTGGCCAGGTCGTTATACCGGCGCAGGGCTTCCTGCACCACCCGGGGTGCCGGACTGACCCCACCGTTGTTCAGATTGATGATGTTGGGGTTTACCGTATACGCCTGCTGGAAATAGCTCCAGAACGCTTCATTGGCAGCATCGTATTCGGGGTGTTCTGCATCCAGCAGTTGAAAGGCCTGCTGCACACCGGCGGCATGCAGCTCATGGAATATACTTTGTATGCCAAAGGCACCGGCAGTAACGGCTGAAACCCTGGAGAGAAAAGAACGGCGGGACGACATGACGTAGCTTTCGCTAAAAGTATGGAATCCATTTGTTTTGCCGGCGGCAGTTGCCGGATCTGTGTATAAAGCAACAAGCCACGCACAACGGCATGGCTTGTTGATGCAGCAGGCGCAAGCCGGCTTATTGCAGGTTGTTGAAATAGTTCACCGTGGCTTTGAGGTCCTCCTCGGTTTTCAGGTTTTTACGCTGTTGGGCCACCAGCGCATAGAGTTTGGCATCGTTGATGGCGTCAGCTATATCCGCCGTATTCTTCACCCGGGTGAGTTGCCGGTTATACCAGACATAATAGCGGATTTCCGTAAAGATATTCTGGTCAACGGTGGCAGAACTGTAGGCCTTTGTTTCCTTCAGTTCCTTGTGGTAGCGCTTCAGCAGGGCGGCCTTTCCTTTGGCAAGCAGCTGAAACCAGCCTTCCGGAATCTGGCCTCCGTCGTCCTTCAGGATATGACGGGTTACATATACGGAAGAGGTATCATTGCCCGCCGTTTTGAATACCACCGAACGGATGACCTGGGTGGAGATCATCTCCCGGCCCTGGTCGTCGAGGTAATTCAGTTCGTGGTCCAGCACATTGAGCCGCACTTTCACATTCTCCGCCAGGGTGCCATCATTCAGCAATATGGCTGCCAGCTGGAAGGAATCGTTGAGAAAGGGAGAGCCGGTAACATTGGCGTATCGGTCCAGCTGCACCATCTTGTCGTGCATGTGCAGGAAGAGAGGGTTGCCTACGCTTTTTTGGGCAGCGCTCTCCATTGCCATACCAAATACCGCTGTTGCGAAGCAAACCGCGATTTTCAACCGGAGGCGATGAATCATAGGGCAGGTCAATTAATTGATGGGGTGTTGATGAATTAATTGTGAAGGCTGGACCTTATACATTGACAACGAATCAGTATGATGCAGACCTGGTTTAACTCATGTCAAATGTAATGTGCCATCCTGAACTGCTAAAGACTATTAAAGTAATCTACCGCGGCTTTCAGTTGCTGTTCCGATTTTTTACTTCCTTGCTGTTGTGCTACCCAGGCACTGAAGTCGGCATTTTCCAACAGGCCGGCCAGATCGCCCATGGTTTGCACTCTTTCTGCCCGGCCGTTGAACAGCAGCAGGTATTGAACGATAGTATTGATTCGCGTTACTACGGTGGAAGCGCTGTAGCCTTTTGATTCTACGTCCTGCTTTACAAACCGTTTTAGCAGAATGGCCTTGCCTTTGGCCAGCAGTTGCATCCATCCGTCGGGTACAGCCGACACATTCTCTAATGCCAATCGGTTTACCAGGACAGCGGATGTGTCATTGCCTTCATCCAGAAAAATGACAGACTTCACCTCAAGCATTGTCACCATTTCCCGGCCAGCTGTATCGAGGTAATGTATCAGATTTTCCAGCAGGTTCACGCGTACAGGCAGGTTTTCAACCAGTGTTCCGTTGGCCAATAAAAGTGAAGCCGGCCGCCACTCAGGGTTGTAAAATGGAGTACCCTCAACGACTTTCTCCCAAATGCCAGGCTCCACATTTCTGTCATTAAGCGTCATTATGGCTGGCATGCCTACTTTGTTTTGTGCATGGCCTTGGCTGCATGCCAGCAGGATTGATAGAAGCACGTAGCCGGCAGATCTTGTAAAGGCATGTTTACTCATATCTTCAAAATGGCTGGTTTCGCACCACTTGCCTGAAGATAAGGCATAACGCAGAGTTTGCTGAGTGTGTCAGTGCTGCCCTTTTGGGCTATTCCATTTTTAACATTTTTCTCAAATTCTGCGGCTGTTTTGGGGCAATAAGACCAGCATAGCCGCCGCCGTTTCCACAGCATATGTAATCTTCCTGGCTGCATCAGATTGTCGCGGATCCTGATGGCGAATTTTCGATCCGGCATGGCAAAGGGGTCACGCTTTGGCTGCGATTTTTTACTGCTTTCTTACATCAGGCCAGGCATGCTGGTAGCCAGTGCATGATACCTGTTATTTCCGCGAAGGTCATAGAATGAAGTGCTGATGAATATGGTGTCCTCGCCGTTGCGGGTCTTCGGGCAAATGATATGCTTCACCGGTGTTTGCCATGTCTATGCAATACAAGTCAGTGTCCAAATGACTGAGCTTCAGGCGCAGGTTTTTGCTCCCTGAATGATTGTATTCAATCATGGAATAAAATGGCGAGTCGTCCAGTGTGCCGATGTACTTGTCCCGCATCGGGAGCTGATCATTTTCAGCCAGGCTCAGTTGCTGAGGTGCAACCGATTGAATGCCATTCTGCGGTTGGTCAATCCCAAGCCAGCGTACCGCTTTGCCCGACCGCCCCGGCCATAGCACGCTATGCTGCAAAGCCGGCCATTGGTTGCCAGCGCACGGATGACGTTTGGTGTAGGGAAAAGGCAAATGCAACCAGCCTTTTCGTTGCACCTTACTGCTTACAGCTGTTCGTAGAGGTGACGCAGTTTCTTGCGGGTCATGATCTGTTCCCAGTCTTTGCCCAGGGCGTTTTCCCAAAGCGGTTTCATGCCCAGGCTCACGTTGATCATGGTGTCGAACTGCTCGTCGGTAAGGTTTTTGCACAGTCCTTTCGGAATTTCATAGCCGCCCTTCTTTACCATTTGCTTGAATTCGGCCACGCCGGCAGGGTAGTACTCCTCCAGCTTGTCGAACACAATGCAGTTACCGATGCCATGTTTGGTGCCCAGCAGGTAGCTGAGGCCATAACTTACAGCATGGGCCACGCCCACCTGGCTGTAGGCAATGCTCATACCACCGGCATAGCTGGCCATCATGAGCTTGTCGTCGCATTCATCATTCCAGGTGTCGGCTTCCAGGAATACATCGCGGCAGAGTTCCAGGGCTTTTTCGCCATAGCTCTTGCTGAATTCATTGAGGTAGGTGCCTTCGAGGCTCTCAATACAATGGATATAGCAGTCCATGCCGGTATAAAAACGCTGGTTCTTGGGGGCGTCTTTGGTCAGTTCCGGATCCAGTACAATCTGGTCAAAGGGGGTGAAATCGCTGTTCATGCCCAGCTTGCGCGTGGGGCCGGTGAGCACGGTGGTACGGCTTACTTCGGCGCCGGTGCCGCTGAGGGTGGGGATGCCCACTTTGTATACGCCGGGCAGTTTAACCAGGTCCCACCCCTGGTAATCGGCACTGCTGCCGGGGTTTGTCATCATCAGGCTCACGGCTTTGGCCAGGTCCATGGTACTGCCGCCGCCAATGCCTACTATACCGCTCACGGTGCCAAACTCGTCTTTGAGCTGTTGTGCCAGGGCGTCCACCTGGCTGGTCTTGGGTTCGTGCGTTACATCTGCATACAGCAGTTTATCGTTGCCCCGCAGGGGGATGCGGTTTTCCAGCGGCTTGCCCTGGAAATAATGATCAAGGAGAAACACCATGGGGGCGCCTTCCTTGCGGTGGGGGGCCAGAATGGCATCGAGCTGATTGAAACTGCCGCGGCCATAGATCACATAGCCCACCATCTTGAAATTTCTGAACTGCATATAGCGGATGTTTGGATTCTGCTGCGAAGATAATTGAATGACCCGTGCGCGCATGGCCGGCGGGCATTTAGTGACACAGGTCATGATTTGCCATGCCATTTGTTTGTTACTTGTCGGTTCTCCTGAATTTCTTTAACGGTTGCTCCAACATGGGAACTCCCTTAGCCAATAAAGGCCTGCATTGGCAGCATATGCTGTCTTCACCGGTAGCCCCAGCCGCCGGATCGGATGAAGAGAAGGAACTGTTCCGCCACTTGCAGGACCAGCTGGCCGACCAGTTTGAGCACGCTTTCCCCGACAAGCTGGCGCCCAAAACGGTGATCATTATTCCCAGTCTTACCCTGGACCAGGAGATCCTCCAAAAGATCGAAGGCATTGTGCATTATGAGGAGCGCATGCTTTGCATGCTTATGCTGCTGCGCATGCCCCGCACCCAGGTGGTATTTGTTACCAGCGTGCCCATTGCACCAGTGATTGTGGATTATTACCTGCACCTGCTGCCCGGCATCACCGGCGACCATGCCCGCCAGCGGCTTACCCTGCTGAGTTGCTTCGATGCCTCGCCGGTGCCGCTAACCCAGAAGATCCTGGACCGACCCAGGCTCATGCAGCGCATCCAGCAATGCATACCACCGGGCCATGCTGCCCACATGACCTGCTTCAATGTGACGCCATTGGAGCGAACGCTTTCGGTGAAGCTGAACCTGCCGCTCTACGGTTGCGATCCCGACCTCTTTTCCCTGGGCAACAAAAGCAACGGGCGCAAACTGTTCCGGGAATGTGGCCTGAAGGTGCCCGACGGGTTCGAAGACCTGAATACGGAAGTGGAGATAGCCGAGGCCCTGGTGGCGCTCAAGAAGCAGCATCCAAACCTCAAGCGCGCCGTGGTCAAGATCAACGAAGGCTTCTCCGGTGAAGGGAATGCCATCTTCCGCTATCCCGATGGCATTGACCCGCACCGCTTTTCGCCGCAGGTGCTGCTGCCCATTTTGCCCCGCCAACTAACGGTGGTGGCGCGCAACCTTTCCTGGGAAACCTTCCTGGAAAAATTTGCTGCCATGGGCGGTATTGTAGAGGCTTTTATGCAGGCAAAGGAAACGGCTTCTCCTTCTGTGCAATGCCGAATCAACCCCTTGGGGAAATGCGATATCATCAGCACCCACGACCAGGTGCTGGGCGGCGAAGACAACCAGGTATTCCTGGGAGCGTATTTCCCGGCAAGGCAGGATTATGCCGTGCAGCTGGCAGAGCTGACCATGCCCCTGGCTGAGAAACTGCGCGATAAGGGGGTCATTGGACGGTTTGGTGTAGACTTCCTGTCGCTGAAGGATGAGGAGGGCCAATGGCAGCATTATGCCCTGGAAATCAACCTGCGTAAGGGCGGCACTACCCATCCGTACGTTATGCTGAACTACCTGACCGATGGCGTGTACCAGGCCGACCAGGGCCGGTACATCATCCGCAGCGGTCAGGAGCGGTATTATTTCAGTACAGATAACCTGGTAAACCCCTGTTACCGTGGTCTCATTCCCCATGATCTGATTGATATTGCCATGGACAATGAGCTGATGTATAACGGCGCCTCGCAGGAAGGGGTGATGTTCCACATTATTGGCGCCCTCAGCGAATATGGCAAGCTGGGCGTGCTGAGCATCGGCAAAACACGCGAAGATGCCCGCCGCTACTACGACCGCACGAAAGAGGTGCTCCTCAACAATTGTGTCTGATCAAATGGTTGCAGGTTTTCTGCCTGGCCGGGTGAGGCATCGGCATGTGCCTTCCGTTTACCGGGAAAGCAGTTGTTGGGCCTTTACCAGGTCTTCCGGGGTGTCAATTTCCACGCCCATATAATCTGATACCACCATCTTCAGGGGAATGCCATGCTCCAGGTAGCGGAGGCACTCAATTTTTTCAGCAGCTTCCAGGGGCGTAATGGCCCATTGGGTGAATTGCATCAGGGCCTGCTTGCGGAAGGCATATACCCCTATATGCTCATAATAAACAGGAGACACGGCTTTGTCGCGGTGGTAGGGGATGGGTGAACGGCTGAACAGTAGGCTGTTCATGTTCAGGTCAACCGCCACTTTCACATAATTGGGATCGGCAATGTTATCCGGGTGGGAGAGTACCTGCATGAGGCTGGCCACCTGCACCTGTGCGCCTGCAGCTCCTGCAAAAACACGCAGTAGTTTTTCGAGGGGTTCTTTTTTCACAAAGGGTTCATCGCCCTGCACGTTCACTACAATGTCCACGTCCATGTCGGCTACGGCTTCGGCAATGCGGTCGCTGCCGCTTTCGTGCGGCCGGAGGCTCATTTTGGCGCGGCCGCCATGCTGCACTATTTCCTCATAAATGACCTCACTGTCCGTCACCACCATCACTTCGTCAAACAGGCCGGTGGCCACGGTGTTGTCGTAGGTATGGCGGATCACGGTCTTGTTGCCCAGCAACTGCATCAGTTTGGCCGGGAACCGGGTGGCGGCATAGCGGGCCGGTATCATGGCAATGGTTTTCATGGTAGCGGGTGTTTTATGGCTTGCAGGGTTGCCGGACGCAACTTAGCGATGTTTTTCAGTTTTTGGCCGCATCAAACTGTCGGCACCTGCCTTTCCATGCAGCTGGATGTTCAGCAGCCATTCGGCCTTTGGCTGGCCGGCCATATGGTGGTGTAACTGCCCCAGCAACTGCATCACCTGTTCAAAACTGCCCTCCACACTGGTGCCAAAAGGGCCCACCTCAAAGGGCAGCCCGGAAGCACGGATGATTCGGATGGCCTCATCAATATGGGCAATGGCCTCCGGGGCAGGGGCCAGGGGGACCAGCTGTATGGAAGCGTTGATAATGGGTGTTTGCATGGATAGTATTTTATTGTCAGTCTAGCGGGGCGCCGATTTCACAGGGAACAGTGTTAGGCGAAACTCAGTCTTCCCGTTGCAGCTGTTGCAGCACCTGCAGCACCGCCGATCCGGAGAATCCTTTCTGGAGCAGGTAGTTCCGGGTTTTGGACCAGCGCTGTGCGGGGGTACCCTGCCGCACCGATTGCCATTTGGCGCGGGCCAGCTTGTTCAGCGTGAGCTGGTAGTCATCGTCGGGTATCTCCTCCATGGCTTTGCGTATGCAATAGTCGCTCACCTGCTTTTGCCGCAGGGCGTATTCTATCTTCTGCCGTCCCCATTTTTTCAGGCGGAAATGGCCGCCGGCAAACTGCCGGGCAAAGCGCTCCTCATTCAGGAAGTCTTCTTCAATCAGCCGGGCAATGATGGTATCGGCTTCCGCAGGGGTGAGTCCGGCCGCACGCAGCTTCTGGAATACCTCCTGCTGGCAGCGCTCCTGGTAGGCGCACCAGCCCTTCATCTTTTCCCAGGCCTGCGCCGGGGTCAGCCTGTTTTCCCGTTCGTTCATCTGCCCCGCAATTTATTAACAGGCTGTATTTTCGGCAGGAATAACCCAAAAAAATTGCTTTAGGTTTGTTTGGGACCTGCATCTTTGCGGAAAGGCCTCCCCGGGAGCCGCCTCCAAAACAGACACCCGCTTACGCAAAAAAATGCCGATATGAAGTTTATCGTTTCCTCATCGTTATTGTTGAAACAACTGCAACAGATCAATGGTGTTATCCAGGCCAACAACGTGCTTCCCATCCTGGAAGACTTCCTGTTTGAAGTAGAGAAAAGCCAGCTCACCGTAACCGCCACCGACCTGGAAACCGTGATGCGGGTAACCCTGGATGTGGAGGCAAAGGACAGCGGCAAAGTGTGCGTGCCGGCCAAGATCCTGATGGATTCGCTGAAGAACCTGCCCGACCAGCCCCTCACTTTCAATATCGACAAGAACTATGGCATCGAACTCACCAGCGACAGCGGCAAGTATAAGGTGATGGGTGAAAACCCCGACAACTTCCCCAAGGAACCATCGGCTGATGATACCAACAGCTTCACCATGACCAGCACCGGCCTGGTGACCGCCATCAACAAGACCCTCTTTGCCGTGAGCAGCGATGACCTGCGGCCTGCCATGACCGGCGTATTCTTCGAACTGCTGAAAGACGGCCTGCAGTTTGTGGCTACCGATGCCCACCGCCTGGTACGCTACAAGCGCACCGATGTGGCCTGCCCCAAGACCGATTCTTTCATTGTTCCTAAAAAGCCCCTCAACCTGTTGAAGAGCGCCCTGCCCGACAACGAGGATGAGATCACCGTGAGCTACAACGCCAATCACCTCTTTGTGGTGCATGGTACTACCCAGATGAGCTGCCGCCTCATTGATGCCCGCTTCCCCGACTACAAGGTGGTGATCCCGGCCGACAACCCCTATAAAATGAGCGTTAGCAAGAGCGACTTCCAGCAGGCGCTGCGCCGCGTGAGCATCTTCAGTAACAAGAGCACCAACCAGGTGGCCCTTACCATCACAGGCAGCCAGCTGCAACTGCAGGCCCAGGATATCGACTTCAGCTTTGAAGGTTCCGAACGCATGCCCTGCCAGTACAATGGCCAGGACCTGCAGATTGCCTTCAACGCCAAGTTCCTCATTGAAATGCTCAACGCCGCCGACACCCAGGAAGTGGTGATGGAGCTGAGCACGCCTACCAAGGCCGGTATCATCAAGCCCACCGAGCAGGGCGACAGCGAAGAACTACTTATGCTGGTGATGCCGCTGATGTTGAACAGCTGATAAGTCCAGACTATCTTAAGTTTATGTAAAAGCGCGCTCCAACCGGAAGCGCGCTTTTATTTTTGACACATGCATATTTCTTGGCAGGTCAGAAAGCGAATCGCCCATCCCATACTATGGGTGCTGCTGGTCATGCTGTGTAATGCATTCATGAATGCGGATGTTCATCCTTTACCGCCTGCACCGGCCACCTTTTCGCACACTTCAATCGGCTTTGATGATATCGACAGCATGGCTGAATGGCTGTATGAAACGCTGCAGGAAGAAAACGTGGTGTGGCACGACCTGGAGGGAGAGGAGCAGGATGAACAGTCGCAGGATCCCCCGAAAGTAAAAACCGGACTTTTCTGCGAAGACCGCGTGGGGACGACCCTGCGCCTTGCCACACCCGACCATGTTGCCTGCGTTCCGCTTGCCATGGGTGGGGTATCTCTTGGTTTCCGGGTCATATTACTGCCGCCTCCCGACAGCATCTCTTGCTGATCATTTACCCGTGTACATTTTCCGGGTTCAAGTGCCGGAGCCCCTGGAAGGAGGCTTCCAGCTGGCATGCTCTAAACCAATATGTTAATCTATTAATTCAGAATCTATGCATAAATTTATGCTGATAGGTGTTTTGTCATTTATTCATTTACACAGCCTGCGGGCCCAATTTGCAGATAGCACCCATGCAGCAGCCGACAGCGCCTATATCGCAACAATTGAAAAGATGAAGGGCCTGCCAAAAGTGCTGCACGCAGAGCCATTGTTTATTGACCTGATACGCGACCTGGGAGCCCGCAAGGGAGAAAAGGAATGGAACTTTGGTACAGGCATTACTGATAACCGGTACTACGATGCTTACACTGCGTTGGTTGAGTATGAATGGGCTCCGGTTAACCGATTGGGATTGGAAGTGGAATTGCCGTTTACTTTTTACTACCGTACCGATGGACGACACAACGGCGTAGCGGCGCCCGGAAATCGGCTCAATAGCCTCAAACTGGCTGCCCAATACACATTCCTGGTTCACGAATCATCCAGGGTTTCTATGGCGGCTGGGTATCTTCATGAATTTGAGCTGCCACCTTTCAGAGAGTATGGCAAGTCTGATATGCTGCAGGGTCATCTGGCCAGTCCTTTTGTGGTGGCAGCAAAACGCTGGGGGCACAACTGGCATACGTTGCTCTATTGCGGCCCGCTGTTTCATTTCAATGGCCAAACACAATATTGGCAAACGAGTGGTCAGTTACACCTCAACTTCCATTACATGCTGCCAGGAACCCGGAATTTCGTTGGCCTGGAATGCAATACCTATCATTCGGCCAGTGACTTCGATATGACCCTTCGCCCCCAGATGCGTTTGAGTTTGTCTGACAATCTTTTGGTGGGAATTGTGGGAGGTATCCCTGTGAGGCGCGAGAATCAGCGCTTGAGTTCGTTCATTCGGATCATTTACGAACCCGGGCATCGGCATCGCAAATGATACTGTTAATGGAGCTGAGAAATGTTTCTGCTTTATTTTTATTTGGTGGTTGCTTGTAAGGCAGCCTGCACAATGCTTGCTTTATGCTGGAAAATGTTATTACCTTTTTTGAAGGCCTCGAAAGCCGTCCGCTGGTGCGGCTGCTGTTTGTGGTAGTGCCTATTCTGCTGCTTTGGTTCCTGGAGAATGGCTTTCCGCTGCAGTCCATGCATTACCGCAGAAGCAAGGGCCGGCACGCACTGATCAACTTCATCTTCACGTTCATGCATTTCATTGTACATGGTGCCCTGGCCTTTGCCCTGGTATGGGTGAGCGACTGGTGCCAGCAGCAACAGTTCGGGCTGGTGCACTGGATGGGTATTTCATCGGCCTGGGGCATCATCATGGCCGGCATACTCAGCATGGACTTTGCCGGCGGCTGGCTGGTGCATTGGGTGGAACACAAAGTGCCCTTGTTCTGGCGGATCCATATTGTGCATCATGCCGATAACAATGTGGATGTAAGCACCGGCCTGCGGCACCATCCGCTGGAAGCGCTGAACCGCTGGGTGTTCTTCATTGCCGGGGTTTGGGTTATGGGACTGCCGGTGTACGCTATCATGATAGGGCAGACCTTCATGAGTATGTTCACCATGTTCACCCACGCCAATATCCGCCTGCCGGAACAACTGGACAAGGCCATCAGCTGGGTATTTGTGAGTCCGAACATGCACAAAGTGCATCACCACTGGAAGCAGCCTTTTACTGACAGTAATTATGGTACAGCCCTCAGCATCTGGGACCGCCTGCTGGGTACTTTCCGCTATATGCCGCCTGCGGAAATCCGATATGGCCTCGACCGGTATTACGACAATGCCCGCGATGAAGATTTTGGTACGCTGGTGAAGAGCCCGTTTGAAGATGCGGCTGTGGTGACGCCGCCTTACTTCGCTGGGGGTGTCTGCTCACCCCTTAGGGTGACTGACACCGGGATGGGATCTTGCCTCCGAATTCCTTGTCAGACACCCTGCGGGTGTGCAGACAAGGGTGGTAGGTGTCTGTTCACCCCCTAGGGTGACTGACACCTACCCCTTGCCCTTCTTTTGTTTTGTTTCTAAATTGGAGCATGCAATTTCAAATTCCAGGGCTTTACCACGTATATAATCGAGGCAATCATCAGGAGCCCATATTCTCAAATAAGGAAGACTATTCAGCCTTTATTAATTATTGCCAACGCTATATTTTATCAAGGGTCGATATTCTGGCATGGTGCCTAATGCCAAACCATTTTCATTTCTT
>JALOMZ010000206.1 GCA_025455205.1 Chitinophagaceae bacterium
GCCACCAGTTCGGCATCATTGTTGAGCATTTTCAGGGCCACCCAGTCGCCGGGTTGCAGTTCGCCGGTGGTTTCCATGGCTATTTCCGTATCACCAATGGCTGCAGGTGCCACTACCCGTCCCATTTCCTTATCACCCCCTTTGGCGGTCATGGTGATCATGGGCCGGCCGGTCCACATTTGTTTGGGATTTTGCGGTACCAGCGGTTCTTTCATGAACAACTCGGTGCCACCCGGCCCCGAACCGCTGCCGCGAAGAATGATATTGCTTCCTTTGGATACAATGCCTTTTTCCAATGTGCTGTCGTCATTGACGATGAATCTACCTTTTGGAAAAAATACGATGCCCGATCCGTTTTTATTGGCGGCGTCGATGGCTTCCTGTATAGCTTCCCGGTCAGAAATGTCATCATTGGGCTTTGCCCCAAAATCCAGCACATTGAATATTTTCAGGTTACTGCCATTGGGTATGGATCTTTCTCCGCGGTGGTAACCCGCGTAGGAAAAATCGGGCAATGCAGACTTTGACCGTTCATTTTTGAATGATTCAAAGATGGCCGCCGTAGGCTTTTGCTGGCCCCGTATATTGGGCGATGCAAGGGCTCCAAAGAGGAAAAAGGGCAACAGATGATGGAATGCTTTCATGAAAATGGTGATTTGAATAGGCTCATGTGCGGGAGCAAAGATCAATGTGGCAAACAAAATAGCCGACCCCGGAAGGGGCCGGCCTGCTGCTTGCTTGATGACTAATGATGAGAACTGCTGAATTTACTGGAGCGATTTTACAGGTATGAATCCAATGGTATTTCATGATCAGGGATGCCTATTGCACACTGATGGTCAATTGCCTTTCAACCGATTGTTGTTTGTCGCGATTGGCATTGCTGCCAACAAATACCGCCTGATAAGTGCCCGGTGTGGCATAGGCATAGCTGAAGGAGCTGACCGCATTTGCCATTGTTTGCACGATAATACCCGCGTCGGGCGTCACTTTTTTCAAATTGATGGGACCTGTAATGGCCCATGCTTCTGCCGGTGCAGTGGCAGCGGCGGCCGTGGAGGCGCCGGCTATCACCATATTGGTGGCACTGAGTGTCCACCTGTAGGTGTTGGCCACCGTGCTGTTGGCCCACAAGGGCATATTGCTATTCACCCCATAGTTGTTTACAACCAATATGGCTGGAAGGGTATCCAAAACATAGGAAGTGCCATCTGCCAATACATTGCGCAGGGAAAGGTTGGTGATGGTCCACCTGTTTTGAATGGAACCGGCAGTAGCCGTATACCTGAATGCGATATATACCGGTTTGCCTGCTGCCGCAAAATCACTCAGGTCAACCACACCGGATGGGGTTACTGTGGATGTAGTGGCCCAGGTGGCACGGGCAGTAATATCTGTCCAGGTGGCACCGGTAACAATCGATGGGTCTGAGGATGCTGTGATGCCTCCGGGAAAATCAGTCGACACCATCAATGCCAGTGAGTTAGGCTGTGTGCCGCTGTTCCGGGCGGTTCTGAACTGCAGCTGCGGGATTCCTGCAGCCTCTGTCCGGTCTCTGAATTCATAACGCCTGCCGGGTATTCCGGGGTAGAAGGTGATATTGTCGGGCTTTCCGGAGAAGAGGAAAGTTGCTCTGCTGCCGGCTTTGTAACTGGCGCTGTCGGCCTTCACCTCAAAAGACAGTGCATCGAGGCTGATTTCTTTGCTGCATGAGCCAAGGGCAATCATTGCAAGGGCCAGGGAAATATGTAAAATACGCATGCGGATCAATTTTATTTGTTCGTTCTGTGAAAGGTGATGGAGGTAACACCTGTATAAATTACCATCCCGGGTTCTGCACCATTTTTTTATTCAGCGACATTTCGCTGGAAGGGATGGGAAACAGCAGGTTTCGTTCAGAAACATTCTGCCCTGCCAGTCGCCCATAAGCAACACTACCACCATTGGCACTTTGGTCAGCACTAACTGCTTTCATGTTGGTGACAAATTTGCCCCATCTTACCAGGTCCTGGCGACGCAAAGATTCAAAGCAGAGTTCCCGGGAACGTTCGTCCTCTATGTAGAGCTGGAAGGCCTCTTTAGACATGCCTGCTGGTGCATCTGCCACGGTGCTTGTTGCCGAAACCGGCACGCCGTAGGCCCTGCGCCTTACCATATTCAGTGCTTCGTAGGCAACGGCCGTGGGACCATTCACCTGGTTTTCTGCCTCTGCCAGCATCAAGAGTACATCCGCATAGCGCAGCAGGGGGTAATTGGTAGGACCATAGTTTTTGTTCTTGGGGAAAACCAATTCGTAACTTCTTCTCCACTTGGCCGCATCGCGGTTATACATGTTGGCACTTGTATTGGAAATGGGTACCCGTGCACCCGTGGTGTTGTTGTAGGTATAATTGGCGAGCGCCCATTCGCGGCGCTGGTCGCCGTCGGCATAAAGCTTGTACAACCTGCCGGTTCCTTTGATGAATCCGTAGCAGTAGCCGCTATCCGCTTCAAATGCCACACTGGTCATGGTAATACCAATGGTGTTGCCTACCCGTCCTGTTTCTGTATAGCCATCTGTTCTGTTGCCAATGAAATCAACCTCCCACATGCTTTCCTTGATATCATAAATGTCTTGTGCGTGGTTGATGAAGATCTGGCCATAGGCACTGTTGATCAATGCAGGATTGAAGGTAGTTCTGAGTGCATGTTCGCCTGACGCCTGCACTTTTTTTGCCCAGTCAAGCGCTTCGGCATACTTGCTCTGGTCTTTCAGCGGTTCGCCGGCCATATGCAGGCATACCCTGGCCAGGATACCTTGTGCCACCGTTTTGGATACCCGGGAAGAATGCCCGATACTCGACGACAGCGGCAGCACTTGCTCCGCCTCCTTCATATCCTTGAGGATCTGGTCGTACACGGCTGCCAATGGGGCTCTTTCTACGTCAACATTGGTGGGGGCGGTTACCGGATCCAGTCTCAGTGGTACACCGCCGAAGCGGGTGGCCAGCATGAAGTAATAAAAGCCCCTCAGGAACTTGGCCTCACCCAGGATGGCCTTGCGCCTGGTTTCATCCATCTGCGGAAGATTGATATTGGCAATCAGCAGGTTGGCCCGTTGAATGCCTGCATAACAATCGTTCCAATACGTATTAAGCCTGTTTTCGGAAAAGTCGAAATTGTACACCTGCAAGCCTGTTACCTGACCACTCCTGGCATAGTAAGAATCGTCTGTACCAGCCTCCCATTCTGAGAAAATGAAACCGCCATACAGGTTCTCCGAACCCAGACGGTCATATACACCTGCCAGGGCTTTCACCAGATTGGCTTCGGTGCTGTAATATTCCTCCGGTGTTAATGTGTCGGTAGGCGTTGTGTTCAGGAATTTCTTACAGCCCACCATGCTGCATGATACGAGGAGGGTGAGTAAAACTACGCTGATATTTTTCATAGTGCAATGCTTTGACGAGAGTGATTAGAAGGAGATTTTTACGCCGCCGGTTATGGTGCGGGCACGGGGATAGGTAGAAAAGTCGAAACCGGGCGTCAGCGCAGAATTGTAGGCGCTCACTTCAGGATCGAGGCCTGAATAGTTGGTCCAGGTGAGCAGGTTTTGGCCGGATACGTATGCCCGCAGACTCCGGATCTTCATCTTCCTCAGCCATTTTGGATCAAAATTGTAACCCAGGGATACGGTCTTCAGTCGCAGGTAGGAACCATCTTCAACAACCATGGTGGAGTAGCCACCACCGAAATAGCCTTTGGTCCGGTAGATATTGGTGTTTGTATTCTCAGGAGACCAGCGATCGATATAGCTGGCATACTGGTTCATGGTGCTGTTGGCCCTTCCACCCTGAAACCAAAGCGAGTTGGCATTGAGAATATCATTGCCATAGCTCCACTGGAAGAAAATGTTCAGGTCGAAGTTTTTGTAGGTGAAGTTGTTGTTGAAACCGCCGAAGTGAATCGGCAGTCCGCGACCGATAACGGTATAGTCTCTTGAATCCACCACCAGGTCGCCATTGATATCGCGGTATTTGATATCGCCCGGCTGGATCTTATCGCGGGTATTGCCATTCGTGGGCACATTGTCTTTCAGAATGTATCCGCCTGAGATGGTACGGTTGAAATCGTCGTAGGTGTACACCCCATCCCAGATGTAGCCATACATCTGACCCATCGGCATGCCAAGCTTGGCGATGTAGGCCGGAATATTCTGGAAGCTTTGGTCCCACCTGATAGCGGAGGTGAGTGATTCCTGGTTTTCTGCCAGTCCCACTACTTTGCTCTCGTTGAAAGAGATGTTGAAACTGCTGCTCCAGGAGAAATTCCTTTTCTTGATGTTAATGGTGTTTAAGCTGAATTCAAGACCGCTGTTTTCCACGCTGCCAATGTTTTTGAAGGCGTTCCTGAAACCCGACGAGCCGGGCAGTTCTGCATTGAGCAACAGGTCTGACGTGGTTTTCCTGTAGGCATCCACTGTCAGTTGGATCCGGTCGTCAAAGAAGCCCAGGTCAACACCAATATTGGTTTGTTTGGTGGTTTCCCAGCGGAGGTCGGTGTTGCCCAGGGTGGTAGGAACAATGCCGGCCATATAGCTGTTGTTGAAAACATAGGAGTTATCGTTGGGCAGGCCAAAGGCGGTGAGGTAGCCAAAATCAGCCACGCGGTTGTTACCGGTAGTTCCATAGCTTACCCTAAGCTTGCCGTCTGACAGGACAGTGCTGTTCCTGAACCAGTTCTCTTCAGAAAAGCGCCATGAAAGGGCTGCGGAGGGGAAATAA
>JALOMZ010000207.1 GCA_025455205.1 Chitinophagaceae bacterium
CGCGCCGGCCTGCAACAGGATGTGGCCGACAATGAGATGAAGTTGAACCTGCTGCTGGGCCAGTACCCGCGGCCCATTCCCCGCGATACGGCAGCTTTTCTCTCCCGCTCCATTCCCGTTATCAGCACGGGTGTGCCGGCGGCGTTGCTGCAATACCGGCCAGACATACGGGAGGCTACCTGGAAGCTGGAAGCCTCCAAAGCTGATGTGGCTGCGGCCCGCGCGGCATTTTATCCCTCGCTCAATATCACGGCGGCCCTGGGCTACCAGGCTTTCCAGCCCAACCTGCTCTTCACAACGCCGGAATCCATGGCCTATGCCCTGGTGGCCGGTTTCAGCGCCCCGCTGCTGAACCGTGCCGGCCTCAAGGCGGAGTTCAATGCGGCCAATGCCCGCCAGGTGGAGGCGCTCTATCAATATCAGAAATCGGTGCTCACCGGGTTCCTGGAAGTGCACAACGAAATGAAGCGCATGAACAACCTGCAGCAGGTATTTGAGCAAAGACGCCAGCAGGTGGCTGTGCTCACCAAATCGATAGAAACGGCTGCCGCGCTCTTCAGGTCGGGGCGGGCTACCTACCTGGAACTGCTGGTGAACCAGCAGAATGCCCTGCAGGCCAGGCTAGACTTGGTGATGGCGCGCATGCAGCAACTGCAAACCACCGTGAACCTCTACAAGGCACTGGGTGGCGGCTGGCAGTAAGCAGCCCTACCTCCTGTTTCGAAAAAGGGGAGTTAAAGACACTGTACTGAATGAATAGCGCAGCTATTTGTTTCTTTGCCCCATTCAACCACAATACCAGGTACAATGGAGTTAGGGATCGGCATGTTCGGTGATAACCATTTTGATGAAGCGGGCAGGGTGCTGCCTGTAGGCCAGCGCCTGCA
This sequence comes from Chitinophagaceae bacterium, assembly GCA_025455205.1. Taxonomy (GTDB): domain Bacteria; phylum Bacteroidota; class Bacteroidia; order Chitinophagales; family Chitinophagaceae; genus Phnomibacter. The sequence goes on from JALOMZ010000207.1 coordinate 888, forward strand.
GGAGCTGCTGGCAGAAATAAGGCTCATGGATGAACTGGGGCTCGATTTCTTCGGCCTGGGCGAACACCACCGCGTGGATTATGCGGTATCGGCCCCGGAAGTGGTACTGGCTGCCGCGTCCTCGGTCACCAGCCGCATTAAACTGGGCAGCGCAGTAACCGTATTGAGTTCATCTGACCCGGTGCGTGTTTACCAGCAGTATGCCACCATCGACCAGCTGTCGAACGGGCGCGCGGAGATCACGGCCGGCAGGGGCAGCTTTATCGAATCCTTCCCCTTGTATGGCTATGATCTGAAAGACTACGATACCCTCTTTGATGAAAAGCTCCGGTTGCTGGTGCAGATCAACAAGGAGGAGCGCATCACCTGGAAGGGGCGGCACCGGCCTGCCCTGAACGACCAGCTCATTCTGCCACGGGCCTTGCAGCAGCAGCTGCCGGTTTGGGTGGCTGTGGGAGGTACGCCGGAGTCGGTGGTGCGGGCAGCCATGCTGGGCCTGCCGGTGATCTTTGCCATCATTGGGGGCAACCCGGCGCAATTCAAACCCTTGTTTGATTACTACCGCGAGGCCTGGCAGCATTTCGGCCACGATGAAAGCCGGCTGCAGGTAGGTGTGCATATGCATTGCTTTTTCGGCAACGACAGCCGTGCCATGGCCGATGCTTATTATCCCTACTATGCCGCACAGATGGACCGCGTTGGGCGCAGCCGGGGATGGCCGCCGTTTCAACGCCCACAGTTTGATGCAGGCAGGGGAAAAAAAGGCGCCCTGGTGATGGGCGATGCCAGTGAAGCCATCGACAAGATACTCCAATGCCAGGAGATGTTTGGCCTCACACGCTTTGCCGCGCATATGGATGTGGGCGGTCCACCCCATGAAATGCTCATGGAGTCAATAGAAATATTCGGCACCAAAATCGCCCCGAAAGTACGCGAGGCTTTGAGCCGTAAATGAAAGGATCATAACAGCTGCAGGGCGCTGATAAATGCCTGTACAAAGGCTTTACGCTTATGTTCCGGCAGCACGTCCAGTGAAAGGTATGGGTTAAGGTCTTCCAGTTCCACCAGTAATAATGGCCCTTGCTTCTGGCGGCAGGCATCTACGCGAATGATGCCCCGCTGCATATTGTCCCAAGCAATGAATTGCCGGGCAAAGGCCAGGTCCTCCGGGGTGGCTTCATATTCCTGCAGATCCCAGCGCCGCTCCTTGTTGGGTGCGTAAAGGGAATACATGAACTGGTTGTTGAGGAAATAAAACGACACTTCGTATTTGAAATCTATATAGGGCTGTATGATCCTGCCCGAAAGGTCAAGTGCATCCAAAGCTGAGCGGCTCACCCGTTGCATGCCAATGGAATCAGCACCGTGCTTCAACTTCACGATATAGGATGCCGGATTTCCCAACAGGGCCAGATTCTCCAGGTTATCTATGGCAGGAATCACGGGAAGCCCCTGCCGGGTAAGGTCTATCAGGTATTGCTTGCCCAGCATATCGGCTTTACCATCAAATGAATTGAAGGTTACCAGGTTTTCCCGGCGCACGGTGTCGGCAAAGCGGTCAAAATATTCCTGGTAGCCCATCACGGGTCCGGTATTCCTGAACACAATGATGTCGGCCGCTTTGATAAAGGAAAGGGATTGTTGCGGATGGCCAATCAGCACCCCGAAGTGATCCTTCAGCCTGCCGGTGAGATAGAGGTCCTCGCGGAAATATTCCCGACCGCGGGCTTCGTAATACAGGTCCGTGAGGTAAAGAATGCGCTTCATGCAATTGGGCGAAAGGCTTTGGTGTTTTAGTGCTGGTAATGATCATACTGCCATGAGTGTTATGCTCATGGCAGTATGATCTGTTTGTTTCATATTGGCTGCTTCTGTCGCCTGCCGGCAAAATACCGGCCTGCCAGCGCAGCCGCCAGGCCTGGAATGGCAAAGAACCCATAGTACATCAGCTCAAAGGGAAGCAGGTTGTGGGTGCCTCGGTAGATGGTGCCTTCTATTATGGCGGACAATGGCAACACCCCAATGAGTCCTATGCCCGTGAGCCATGGATTCCATCGCAGGAAAAAACTGGCGGCAAAGCCAAAGCCGGCAAATAACACCATGGCAAGCCAGGAGAGTTCATTCCTGAAAAAGGAGGAAACATAATATGCTCCCTGGTTGGGTGGTGGTCCTTGCTGCACAAAACTCAGCAGGAATAGCAGGACAGCACCTGTTACCATGCTGATGCTGAATTGGAGGAATGCCTGTTTTTTGCTGGGCTTGTTTGCCGGCATAAGGATGTATGCTTTGAAGGATGAGTGTATGCTCTTTTGCTGTACCGCCCCTGGTGTGAGGCCAGGCAGATCACTTCAGATTTATTTCTATTACATGGTCAATCACGTCGCCTGCCGGGAAGGCATGGTAAATGAAAACGCCCTCTTTCACCTTGTTCCACTGGATGGCCTGCTGGCTACCCATGACCTTCACAGAAGCAATGTTTTCATTGAATTCGGGCAGCAGCAGGAACGGCAGCTCCGGCTTCTTAAGCAGGTGCAGGTAAATGGTCTTACCCTTCTGTGTAGCCACCCCCCAGGATTGTGGCGGTAGCACTTTGCCCCGCGTGCCATATATGCTGGAGCCATTTTGCTGGAGCCATTTGCCGGCGGCTACCAGGGTGTCTCTGAACTCCGGCTGGATCTGACCATTGGGCATGGGTCCTACATTCAGCAGCAGGTTGGCATTGCGACCTGCGGCACCAGCCAGCCAGTGGATCACCTGCTTCACGGTCTTGTAATTTCTGTCTGTTACATTGTAGCCCCAGCTGTTGTTGAGGGTTTCGCAGGTTTCAATGGGCAGGGCATCAGTAGGCTGTTGGAAGCTGAAGCCGGCCTTGTTTTCTCCGGGCAAATCGCGTTCAAACATCTGGAAGTCTTCGCCGGTAATGGGATCGAGGTGGTGGTTGTTGCCAATCATGCAGCCGGGTTGCAGCTTGTGGATGAGCCCATAGATCTCATCGTATTTCCAGTCGATGCGGGAGGCCCGGTCTTTGTTGCCTTCCACATTGGTTTGGTCCCAATGGCCGTCGAACCAAATACTCATGATGGGGCCGTAGTTGGTGAGCAGTTCCGTGAGCTGGTTCTTCATGAACTGCAGGTAGCTGGCATAGTTGCCTTTGCCGGTGCGCCCGCTGTGCTGGCCGGTTCTGCCTGTTTCCCAGGGATAATCGTCGCGGAACCAGTCGAGGGTGGAATAGTAAAGTCCCAGTTTGATATCGTGCTTGCGGCAGGCTTCTGCCAGCATCTTCAGGGCATCTTTGCCGTAAGGTGTATTGGTGATCTTCCAGTTGCTGAACCGGGTATCCCAGTTGCTGAATCCATCGTGGTGGCGGGTGATGAAGACGATGTATTTCATGCCGGCTGCTTTGGCCATCAGCACCCACTGTTCCGGGTCATAATCCACCGGATTGAATACGCGCTGGTAGCGTTTGTAATCTTCAATTTTTATGCGCCGGTTATTCATCACCCATTCGCCATCGCCCAAAACGCTGCTGAGTCCCCAGTGTATGAAGAGACCGTATTTGTTGTCCTGGAAGGTTTGCCGGGCAGCCAGGTTTTCTGGTGCGGGCTGGTAGGATGTTTGGGCCGAAGCAGACAGGACCGAGCATAGGGCGGCCAATAAGATCAGGTTCTTCATGGATTTGTTTTGTTATGTATCAGGACTGGTATTAGACCCGTTGTAAGGGGTTGCGGCAATTTATACAAAAGGCTTTAAATGAAATGAAACTGGAGAAAGTGCTATGCCGGTGGTCAGTGTATAAAACCGGGCAGTTCTTCAAAAGCTGCAGCCTCCTTTTCATCGAGCAATACATCTTTCGCAGCCATACTAAG